>NZ_JAIRBP010000022.1:0-59929 GCF_021151495.1 Halomonas sp. IOP_31
GCCCAGCCAGAAGGCCTGTGTCGAGGTCAGGTCAGTCATGGTGTCCTCCTTGGAATCGGGTGACACCAGTCTGACGGACACTATTCAGCGGCAGAAGATGGGGTTTGTGGAGCGCTTACATTGCTTCTTTAAGTTGAACTCGAAGTTTCCTTTCATGTTATGGCCATCTTTGGACATCGAGCGCCATTCGACGCTGTAGTGGTTAGGCTCGAGTGCTGGTAACGGCAGTGCATAGTCGGCTTGTAACTGGCGCTCGGGTACCTCGAGCGACAAGGACTCTTGACCCTGCGGCGTCAGGGCGACATATGTAAGAAGGAGGGGAGATGTGAACTGCAGTTCGAGCTTGGCTGGCTCCTCGGTGATCGTGGCGCCATTCGCGGGTGAAAAGCTTTTCAACGCCGAGTGCGCTTGAGCAAGGGAAGCACCCATGAGAAGAGTGCTTGGTATAAGGCCGATGGCCAGGGCTGTTTTTACATTCATCGGATAGATCTCATCCCGGATATTTCCTCAGATATGAAAAAGCGGCTGAAAATCGGTTATGATTCAAGAGCCTAACCAAGAATCACCGACCACAGCCGCTATGACGAAATGTACCACGCCCACCGCCTCGTTTCCACGCTGCAAAGGCCGCCATGTCACTGCTCGTTTCGACAGCGGTGAGTTCACCTCCAAGAAAGGTGTGTTCCTGCTCCGCCAGCAGGATCGCCCGTCGCGATGACGCCCGTGCCTCTCGCCCTGCCGGCACCGGGCGGAGACCACGCTCCGGCAGCGCGTCTTCTTCAGCCTGGTGCTGGGCCACGAAGACCTCAACGATCATCTGCGCCGTGATATCGCTTTGCAGACCGCGGTCGATACCGACGGCGTGCTGGCCAGCCAGTCGACGCTGTGTCGCTTCGAACAGCGGGCCAGTCGTTACTACCCGCGCGGCGATATGGAGAACCGCATCAAGGAGCAGCAGTGGCTCTTCCGGAAGCTGACCTGCAAGCGGGTGCCGGGATGAACGGCACGGTACGGGGGCAATATTCGGGCTAGAATGTTTTCTTAGTAGTAGTGGGGGACATGTCAGCGTGGGCCTGCTGTGCTGCCGTCTCACTCTGGCTGGCAGACTCGCCTTTCTTGTCCTTCTTGCATTTCGTCAGGCACATTACGCCGCACATGAGCAGACATGGCAATAGTGCCAGCAGAATAGGGGCCATGCCGAGTATGACTAATTGGTCCCAACCCATGGCGAGACCGCCAGCCACGATTACGGCACCCAGGATCCATAAGCGGCGCGGGCCTGATATCAGGCTTTTGAATCCAGATTTTTCTTGACCTTGATTAGGCTTGTTGCCACCACAGCAGCTCATAGCGATACCTCTTTTGAAAGATCAATAATTTCTTTGAGAAATTCGGTCATTTCCGGGCTATCCCACCTAGTGGCGACCACCAGGCGCCCGATATCTTCGACATGGGCGATCGATCAGTAACGTCGTCGGAATCGCCACAGCGTCAAGCTTGGCTCCGGCCATGCCGCCGCTATCAGGCACACGATGGCTACGGCCCGCTTAAGGGGAAGTGGCAGCAACTACCGATGCCGATATTAATAAGTGGCGTAAACTTCAGGTGAATTGGTAGGTTGAAATGATAAGGTATAGACTTCGATAGGGCCTTGTTTTTCGCCTCCCATGCCCGGTGCCCCAAGAGGCATGCCGGGTACACTCAAGCCTTTGATAGACGGTTTTTCTGCCAACACCTGCTTGATGCTTTCGACATTGATATGGCCTTCGAAGACGTAGTTATCGATCAGCGTAGAGTGGCAGCCGTAAAGCTTTTCAGGAATGTTGTACTCTGCCTTGATCTCTGCCAAGTCATTGGTATCGATCACTTCGACATCAAAACCATTTTTCTCTAGATAATCGGCATACGCGGCACAGCATCCGCAGTTCGGGCTCTTGTAGAGGGTAGCCTGCGTTACTGCAGCGAGACCTGACAAGGGGAACAGGAGCATCAGCAGGGCAGTGAAGGCTATCGTCTTGACGTGTTTCATTGATCGTCTCTCTAGCAAATTAATATTTATCCAGCTCTGCTTATATAGCAAGCTGGATATAAATATAGTGTTGCAGCTTGTCTAAAATACCATTGAGCAAAACTTTTGGGTCTTTCACTAATGCTAGTGGTGGCTTCTCTATTTTCCGTTGCGATATTGTCCGTTGCGATTGTGCCAGTGCGTAGCTTGCCCGTATTCGCAACTCTGTGTCGGTTTCTTGGAGCGAACAAGCAGATAAGGTAGATAACGGAGCATAGCAATATTTTTCATGCATTATGCCCCACTGTGATATCTAGAAGCAGGCTGCCCCGAGGCGAAGCCACAGAGCAGCCAGCCCAATCAGGCGCTAGTGTCGTTTTTCTGTTTTTCCATCATGTCGTTACATTTCTCCATCATGGAATTCATTTGCTTCATCATGCCCATCATGTTGCCTTGCATGCCACCGCCTTCTTGCATCATGTTGCCTTGCTGGCCTTCCTCGTTCTGCGCATTTTCCTGCGCGAAGA
Organism: Halomonas sp. IOP_31; assembly: GCF_021151495.1. NCBI lineage: Bacteria > Pseudomonadati > Pseudomonadota > Gammaproteobacteria > Oceanospirillales > Halomonadaceae > Halomonas > Halomonas sp. IOP_31. The sequence continues at coordinate 2,536 of NZ_JAIRBP010000022.1, forward strand.
GTGAACTAGCCCCAAAGGTGCTAACGGTCATCACTGTGGCTGTGAGTACTATATTGCGCATCTTTCGCATGACAAACCCCTCGCTGCTTGGTTTGGCCTTTTCCTTCACCAGGGAGTAGTGCATCGCCCCGAAAAGGCTTTCACTATATCAAGCACTACACCCTTAGCCTATAACCTAAGCCCTGCCTGCAGGTCAACGTATTATCTCCTGCGTTTGGTAGCCCGGATATTGCACCAGGTCGCTCGCGCCCTCGCTTGCTCTTTGATTCCACAGTCAATTTTTCCTTACTCGACCGTACACCCCGGTACGGCGCTCAATCGGAAAAACCTCTGTGAAACCAATTATCTGCGCGATCATCACGGCACCTGATGCAACATTCGGGCTAGGCGGGACCGGTAGCCTTACTCAAAGCATATCCTTAAAGTAGGCTTTAGAGTCAAGGAGTTTTAGGCGCTTTTTTGCCTCGGCTTTTATCTTCCCTTGAGTTCGACAGAGGGGCGTAAGTTACTGATTAACCTTGAAATGCGTTGTAAAAATTGGCACTAGCAAGCGGGGTGCGGTCGGTGCCGGTAGGCCGATGGCCTCGAAGGTCGCGTTGTTGAAGGTCGCGTTGTTCAAGATGCTGCAGTACCGGCCGGGCTTTCCCGTCGACGGCGTTGCACCCTGGCCTAGGCGCAAGCGTGGGTCCGGGAGTTCACTGAATGGTACAATACAAGCACCGCCATGGCGCCCTTCGCCACGTTACCCCAAGCCAGCGGCACAGCCGGGCGCATTCTGGCGCAGCGTCGTGAGGTCCTCCAGCCAGAAAGCGATCTAAAGGTAGACCTTGGGCGATGGGTAGCACAAAACTCGTGGGGGTCGTCAGGCATCAACTGCCTGTCGTGATATGTGATTCGAGTTTCTCTATTGAAATAGCCCCCATGCCAAAAAACTGGCCGTCAACAAGCACGCCCGGACTTGCCAGGATGCCGTGTTGCAGTACCAGTTTTTCACCCTCCGGCGATAAGGCGTCAATATGCGCCACCTCGAGTTCCGAATATCTATTTTTTAACTCATCGATCTCAGCCTGCAGCTCGGCACAATTCTGGCAGTCAGGCGGGCTTACTAAAGTTATAATCATGATTTAATCTCCCGTTTAAGTTGCGTATCAATATACTGCGTGGCTGAAAGGGCGGCTTTGACTCCGTCCCCGACGGCCGTCGTAATTTGTTTGTGCGGTCCGCTTGTAACGTCACCGGCGGCGTATACGCCGGGCACGGACGCGGCCATAGTCCGGCAGTCAACACTAATATGCCCATCTTCGTCCAAGTCTAGTATGCCATCCGTGAATTCGGTATTGGGCATGCACTCAGCAGCTATGAAAACGCCGCTGACCGGCAGTTCTTCAGTCATATTATTAGAGTGATCCCCATGATATCTGAGAGCAGCAACCTTTTGATCGCCGATAATTTCGACTGGCCGACCTTTTGGCAGCAAAGTAACCCTATCATAACTGAAGGCTGGCTGAACCGGCCGCGATTGCAGAAGATAGGCGTAGGCACCGATGCGGGACAGTTGCTGCGCCATGGCCAAAGCCTGCTCCGGCCTGCCGATGACCGCCACCTTTTTACCTTTGAAATACGGACCATCACAGGTCACGCAGTACGAGACACCTTTGCTTGAAAGCTCCTTTTCGCCCGGCAGACCTAGTGTTCCATGCCGGACTCCCGTCGCTATGATGGCAGTTCTAGCTGTAACCGTATCCCCGTCAGCTAACGTAATCTTTAGCAGCTGGCCTGCCCTCCGTATTCCGGCTACGGTTGATTTCCGGCAATCTATAGAATTTCCAGGTTCCGTTATTTGTTTTGCGAAGCTCGCTGCCAGCTGGCTGCCGGTTACGCGCATTTCTCCGGGCCAGTTTTCAATTTGGTCGATTTTGCCCAGCTGACCTTGTAACGAATCGGCGGCCAGCAACACTTTCAGGCCACGCCGCGCTGCGGTCGTTGCCGCTATCATGCCGGCTGGGCCGCCGCCGATTACTGCCATGTCATACATGTGTTCCGCTCTCGTCGTCATCGGGCTGTTTCAGCTCCCTTCGAACCAAACGAACCAAAAATACAAGCAGCGCAATAAGCAGCAACCCGAAAAGCGCCTCGCCAAACGGTACTTTTTCAACAGCCCCAGCAAGAACGTCCACCCAGCTCTTGAGTTTGATAGAAAACTCCGAAGAAAACGAACTCGCCGTATTCCATCCCAGTAACGACAAGATCAGGAAAGAAACACCGGCCAATGTAAATACAATGAACGACAGAAAGTTGGAGAGCGGAACCGTCAGGCTGCCAAGCCGAACCTGGCTCTTTTGCAGTTTCTGGCTCTTACGCCACAGGCCTTGCTTGTAAAATAGGCCGAGCACGAACAGCGGGAAAACGATGCCAAAGGTATAGGCCAAACCGACGGCACCGGCCTGCAGAAGAGTCGGCGAAATGGCAGCCAGCGTCAAGGCACCCAGCACCACCGGCGCGCAGCAGGCACTGGAAATGCCTGACACGACTCCCAGCGAATAAGCAGACGCCGCGTTGGTCACCCGCGGTGACTGCAACCGGCTGACGAACGGCATTTTGAGTCTTTTACCGTACAAGGTCATGACCCCGATGCCAATCATCAACAAAGCGCCGGTCGCAAAGACATAGGGGTGGAACGCCGAGAAAAAGGAGGTCAGGAAACGGGCTCCCAGCACGATAGGCAGAATGATCGAGGCAATCCCCAGCGCGAATACCGATGTCAAGAAAATCACCTTGGAGCGCGATTTGAACACCGTACCCAGATAAGCCGGCAGCATCAGCGTGATGCAGCACGGCGCGAACAGCATGATAGCACCGCCGAAAAAAGCGACAATTAACGATGCGCTGGTTAAAAGCGCTGAAGCACTGCCGACATCCACTATGAGCTACCTCCCAGCACTTTTTGAACCTCAGACAGGATTTCTGAACCAGGCACAAACATCCTGCCGCCAGGCACGCTCATGCCAACGCTCGGCCAGTAGTCTTTGCGCCACAGAATCTTGCCATCCTTGCCGACTAACACGAATGTATGCCCGGCCCGCCGGCCCATACCCATGCTATAGGGCAAGAGGTCATAGTCTTGCTCGGTTTGGGCGTCTTGATATGACAAGACAGGTGACTTCAAACCGTAACGCGAACTGGCTTTGCTCATTGCCTCTGGTGAGTCCAGTGCGACGTAAAGCAATTTGACATCCATTTTATTGAAGTCAGACAGGTACTTATCCAGCTCCGGCATTTGCTGCATGCAAGCGTCACATGACAACCCTTCGTGGAAATAGATAAGCACGTTTTGTTTACCTCTAAAACTTGATAGCGTGACTCGTTTGCCGTCAGACGAAGGCAAATCAAAGTCGGGAGCCATTGAACCCTGCGAGGCCTTTGATGCGGCCTGCGGTGATGATTTGTTATCGTTGCTGGCAATGAACACGAATAAGCCTATGACTGCCACGATTATTCCTGACCATATGCCGGTTTTCTTAATATTCATAAAATAATTCCTCTCGTAGGCTTTGCCGGTGTTTATGTCGCTGATGGCCATGTCACCGAATGGCGTGATATGTCTCGGGACACTATATGTCTCGAGACGCTATGCAAGATAAATCAGCTGATTGGCGATGCTTGCTCGAAACCATTTGAATAGTTACTTATCATGAAGATACTGTCCTGTTCTCGCTACCAAACGGCCGACGCCTAGCCCAAGCCATTAGTACCAGGCCTGCAAGAATCATGGGCAGGCTCAGTAGCTGTCCCATGGTCATCCAATCAAAGGCGATAAAACCTAATTGAGGATCGGGCCGACGTACGAACTCCACAGCAAAGCGGAAGCTACCATAGAGCACCAGGAACAGACCGGATGTCATGCCGCGTTGATGCGAACGGCTCGAGAACCACCACAACACAACAAACATGACAACGCCCTCTAAGGCGAACTCATAAAGCGATGAAGGATGACGCGGCTCTGGTCCAAACCCCATCATTGATGGGTACACCATAGCCCAGGGGACGTCACTGACGCGTCCAGGCAGTTCATGGTTGATGAAGTTTCCGATACGTCCGGCCCCTAGGCCGATTGGCACTAATGGAGCTATGAAATCAGTAAGCTGGAAAAAGGCCAATTGGTGCTTTCGAGCAAACAGTAAGGCGGCAACAAGTACCCCGATGAGCCCGCCATGGAAGCTCATTCCTCCTTCCCATATCTTGAATAACCATAAAGGGTTGGCAAGTAGCTGATCGAACCCATACACCAAGGCGTAGCCAACGCGTCCTCCCACTATGATGCCGACAGCACCATAAAAAATGAGATCGCCTACGTCATCGTGACTCAAGCCTATACGGTGGGCACGCCGACGCCCAAGCCACCAGGCGGCAGCCAGCCCGATCACATACATCAGCCCATACCAATAGACTTTAATCGGCCCGATGGCGATAGCCACAGGATCAATGGTGGGGTATTGCAGCATTTGTCTTTCCTCTGTCTTGTTGGTTAGCGTAGAATGCCACGATCAACGCAAAGAGTCCTAGCTCAGGAATGATTTTGACGAGCATGGAATAATCTATCCTGAGTGACGTTATTTAAGCTGAGAACGGCAGTCCCTTCATCTCGTCAACTTGAGCGATTCTTTCGGTTGCGCTGCCAAACCCAAACCAGCTTCGTCAAGATGGGTAAAAGGGTAATTCCACTAATCAAAAGCAGGATAACTGTCATTCCCCTGGAGTCGGCAGTGATGAACGCTTCGCCGAACGCGGCGATCATGTACGCTGTCGGAATTACGCCAGCCAAGGTGGCCACCAAGAATCGCCAAAAAGCAAGCGGTGTGAGGCCCGCCGCGTAACTGACGGCATCGAATGAAATGAACGGCACCAATCGGGATGCAAAAACTATCAGCATTATTCCCGTTTGCGAGCGTTCTTTGCCTAGCCAGGTCAGCACAGGTCTAATATGTGACCAGCGGTTAGCCGCCTCATAACCAAGTAAGCGTGCAATACAAAAGGCAATTAGAGCACCGGCCTCGGCACCGATGACCACATAGAGAGTTCCCCAGAAAGGGCCATAGGTAGCCCCAGCCACCATGGCAATCGGCCCGCTGGGGATTGGGCTCATAACAATGGCCCCTACCATCAGCCCAATAATAGCCAGTGGCCCCCAGAGGCCAAGCTGATTGACCCACTCACGTAACGCTTGTTTGTCTGCGAGTATTGATAAAGCCCCTGTTTCCATCAGCGCCCAGTAGAGAACAGCCAGGCCAATTAGTGCCGAAGCTCCCCAGACGAGCCTCTGCTGTAAACGCAGCTTGTGTGCCATACGCCCTCTTATCATGAGGCTAAGCCTCTCGACTGCGTCAATATTCATCAACCTACTCGGCGCTTTTCCGGGGTTTACTGAAAAACAGATATTTAACTAACGCAGCAATGCCGAGTATCAGCGCCACCACCAGAAGAATGACTATCAGACCAAGTCCAACCATTCCCCAGGTGCATGCGTCACTTCCCATCATTTCACCATCTCTATTAATTTAGCAGGTTAGGGCTATGTTTCGCAGCAGCAGGTTTTAAAATACTCCTGAAGGCCAGCAAACTTGCTTGGTGGTAGTTAATGATTAGATAAGGCATGCCGTCAAAATGCCGTTCCTGATCCACAACGTTGCCGGTAAGTCATGCCTTTAACATGGACGGTTTACAAGCAATTCTTGGCGCAGCAACGTCATTCTTAACTACTGCCTCGATAATAGGGCATCCTTTCTGCATGGGCCCTTCTCCTGAGCATTCGGAGAGCGTTTTTGAAAGCACCGACTCGATCTTAGAAAGATGCTTGAGCTGCTCGCGAACTTTGACCAGCTTCTCTTCGGCAATCCGCTTGGCTTGTGCCCGGTCGCCGTTGGCATCCTGCAGGATCAGCAGCTCACGAATCTCATCGAGGGTAAAACCCCATTGCTTGGCCTGAAGAATGAACCGCAGCCTGGCCACATGCGCCTCGGGATAGCGGCGGTAGTTGGATTCCGTTCGCTGGGGGTTCGGCATGAGCCGCTCTTGCTCGTAGTAGCGGATCGCCTGGGTGGCAATGCCGCAGCGCTCGGCCAGTTGCCCGATACTGTAGGTTTTCATCAAGAGTTCCTCAGCGACACTTCAGGCAACCCGGTGCAACCGGGCCACCTGATCTTTCTGTTGGTTACTTGGGCTGGCGGACCACACGCAGGTACGATGTCTGCGCATCCCAGCCTTCAGGAAAGCGTTCCCTGGCTTCCTCGTCCGACACGGAGGGGACGATGATGACGTCTTCGCCGTTCTGCCAGTCCACCGGGGTTGCCACCTTGTGCTTGCCGGTCAGTTGCAGCGAATCGATGACCCGCAGGATTTCATCGACATTGCGACCCGTGCTGGGTGGGTAGGTCAGGGTCAGACGAATCTTCTTGTCCGGGTCGATGATAAAAACGGTGCGTACCGTCACCTTGGGGTCGGCCTTGGGATGAATCATCCCGTAAAGCTCTGCGACCACCCGATCCTCGTCAGCCAGTAGCGGATAGTTGAGAGAAGTCCCTTGAGTGGTCTCGATGTCCTTCGCCCAGCCGGCATGGGAGTCCAGCGGGTCGACGGAAACGCCGATCAGCTTGACGTCGCGCTTGTCGAACTCGCCTTTGCGCTGGGCAAACGCGCCAAGCTCCGTCGTGCAGACAGGCGTATAGTCGGCCGGGTGGGAAAACAGCACGGCCCAACTATCACCAAGCCACTCATGGAAGCTGACGGTGCCTTCCGTTGATTCCACTGTAAAATCGGGTGCTACTTCTCCAAGCTGCAAAGCCATCACGCTATCCTCACGTTGGGGTTGAATGATGCATTGCCTACAATAGCCTTAAAGCGAACTTTAAGGTCAAGCCTTTTCCTTGCTGCAAGCCAATCAGGGGCTAGTGCCCGGCCTTAGCAGACCAATTAGCAACATGACAAAAAGGTTACGCATGGTCGTGTTTTCTCCCGGAGGGGTTAATAAGGCTGGAGGAAATACCATTCAGCACTTTTCCCTCGTTTCAACGTCTAGAACTAGGCTGAGTATTCAAGGGCAGGTTCCTCATTGTTAGCCCTCGGGTCAGGTGCATTTTCTTGAGGCTGGAAACGACGCAGCCGCAGAGAGTTCGTCAGGACGAAGATGCTGGATAAGCTCATGGCCGCAGCTGCCAATATCGGGTTGAGCAAAAAGCCGGTGAACGGATACAGCGCCCCTGCCGCTACTGGAATCAATGCCACGTTATAGCCATAAGCCCAGGCGAAGTTGGAAAGAATCGTCTTGCGGGTGCGTTTGGATAGAGCCGTGGCATTGACGATGCCTCTCAGATCGCCACGCATGAGCACGACGTCGCCGGCCTCGATCGCGATGTCGGTACCCGTACCGATAGCAATGCCCACGTCGGCTTGCGCCAATGCCGGCGCATCGTTGATGCCGTCGCCGACGAACGCCGTATTATGGCCGTCGGCCCGCAGCCGCTTGATCTCGTTTGCTTTCTGGTCCGGCAACACTTCGGCGAGCACCTGCTGAATCCCCACCTGCCTGGCGATGGCTTCGGCCGTGGCGCGATTGTCACCGGTGAGCATGGCTACATTCAGGCCCTGTTCCTGGAGTGACGCAATAGCCTCAACCGAGCCCTCCTTGAGCGGGTCGGCGACAGCGATTATCGCCGCAAGCTTGCCATCGACTGCCGCATACAGCGGGCTCTTGGCCTCTCTGGCAAGCGCATTGGCACGCTCTTCCGCTTTTTTGCCTAGCTCGATGCCGAGCCGGCTCATATAGCGATCAGCGCCCACATTGAGCTTGTGTCCGTCGACCTCGGCCTCGATGCCAAAGCCAGGTTCGGCCTGGAAGTGGCTGATGGATGGCAGATCTAGGCCCCGGTCTTTCGCCCCACGTACGATCGCTTCGGCAATGGGATGCTCACTTTGCGCTTCGACCGCGGCGACCCAGCGGAGCACGTCGTTTTCCTGCCCTTCGAGCACAACGAAGTCCGTCAGCTCGGGGCGCCCCATGGTCAACGTGCCGGTCTTGTCCAGCACGATCGTGTCCACCTTGGCCAGCGTCTCGAGCGCCGCCCCCTTGCGGAACAGTACGCCCATTTCCGCGCCCTTGCCGGTCCCCACCATGATTGCGGTTGGCGTCGCCAGGCCCATGGCACAGGGGCAGGCAATCAGCAGTACGCTGACAGTGGTGACAAAGGCAAACGACAGCGCCGGGGCTGGCCCGAAGCCGAACCACACCGCAAAGGTGATCACCGCGATCGCGAGTACGATTGGCACGAAGATTCCGGCGATCTTGTCGGCCAGCTTCTGGATCGGCGGCTTCTCGGCCTGCGCCGATTCCACCATCTTGACGATTTGCGACAGTACCGTGTCGGCACCGACTCGGGTGGCGCGGAACGTCAGCGCGCCGTTCTTGTTAATCGTACCGCCGACGACTTCGGCGTCTTTCTGCTTGGCGACAGGCACCGGTTCGCCGCTGATCATCGATTCGTCGACGTAGGAGTGGCCTTCCTCGACGACGCCATCGACCGGGATACGCTCACCCGGGCGAGCCAAAATGCGATCGCCGGGCACAACGGCCTCGATCGGCACTTCGACTGTGTCACCGTCACGGATAACGCGGGCCGTCTTTGCCTGTAGCTGAAGCAGTTTCTTGATCGCTTCGGAGGTGCGACCCTTGGCGACATGCTCGAAATAACGGCCCAGCAGGATGAGCGTGACGATGACCGCAGCCGCCTCGAAGTAGCTTTCGGCGGTCCCAGCCGGGAAGAAGCCGGGAATCAGAAGCGCGGCCACAGAATAAAAGTAGGCGGCACTCGAACCAATCATGACCAGGCTGTTCATTCCTGGATTCGCATGTCGCAGTTCCGCATAGCCGGCGCGATAGAAACGCGCCCCGGCATAGAACTGGACCGGGGTAGTCAGCAACCACTCGATACTCATCCAGCCTCGATACGGCATGATGCTGGTGAGAATCGCTTCAAGCGCGGGTATCATCTTGCCCATGGCAATAATCACGACCGGAATCGTAAATAGCGCCGCAATCAGTACCTTGTTGCGGAGTTGGACGCCTTCCTGGTCTTCGCGCTCGGTCTGTGTACTCTCTCCCTGGTCCTGCGGCTCATAGCCGGCATCGCGAATGGCATGATGAATGCGTGGCAACGTTACCGCAGCGGGCAGGAACCGTACAAAAGCCTTTTGCGTGGTGAGATTCACGCTGGCCTGGACAATACCTGGCAGCTTCTCGAGGGTACGCTCAACCCGCGAGACACAGGAACCGCAGGTCATGCCGATAATGGGAATCTCAGCGGTTTCAACGACGGGTTGGTAGCCAGCCTCTTCAACGGCATGGGCTACCTGGCCGGGATTGGCATGCTCTTCGAAAGTAACCGTGGCCTTTTCAGTCGCCAGGTTCACTTGCGCATCCGTGACACCGGATTGCTTCTTGAGGGCGCGTTCCACGCGACCGACGCAGGAAGCACAGGACATGCCCCGGATACTGATATCGACACGCTCGGTCATCTAGAACTCCTGGTAGTATCGCTTACGTTAAGAAGGTTCGTCGCCAAGCCCAGAGAGAAAGGCGCAGAGGCTTTATTTGCCGTCGGTGATCGCTTCGACAATGGGACACCCTTCCTGCATGGGTCCTTCTCCTGAGCATTCAAAGAGCGTCCTTGAAAGCACCGACTCGATCTTAGAAAGATGCTTGATCTGCTCTCGAACTTTGGCCAGCTTCTCTTCGGCAATCCGCTTGGCTTGTGCCCGGTCGCCGTTGGCATCCTGCAGGATCAGCAACTCACGAATCTCATCGAGGGTAAAACCCCATTGCTTGGCCTGAAGAATGAACCGCAGCCTGGCCACATGCTCCTCGGGATAGCGGCGGTAGTTGGATTCCGTTCGCTGGGGGTTCGGCATGAGCCGCTCTTGCTCGTAGTAGCGGATCGCCTGGGTGGCAACGCCGCAGCGCTCGGCCAGCTGCCCGATACTATAAGTCGTCATCAGTACCTCCTCAGCGAAATTTCAGGCAACCCGGTGCAAACCGCGCCACCTGACCTTTCTGTTGGTTGCTTGGGCTGGCGGACCACACGCAGGTACGGTGTCTGCTCATCCCGGCCTTCAGGAAAGCGCTCCCTGGCTTTTTCGTCCGACGCCAAGGGCTGAGGCTGCATTGCCTACGATAACTTTAAAGCTGACTTTAATGTCAATACCCCAGCTTGTCATGGCACCAGGCGAGCTGAAGTGGTCCAACGCACTTGACCTTCGGGCCAGGCAAAGGTTTAAGCTAGCGCTTTTCCCAGCGGTAAGCGGCCTTGCTCGACCGGTGCCGTTCTTCCTTCACTATTTTCGGGGTGCCCCGGCTTGACCGGCCTGTTTCCCTGATCTCGCATCAATCAACGGATAAACGGATGCTTACAAGAAGAGATCTCGTCAAGAACTTGCTCCTTGGCGGAAGCGCGGCAACGCTGGTCGCGGGCATGGCCGGTTATGGGGGCTTGCAACAGCTATTGTTTGGTAGACCTGCTTTTGCCGCCTCTCTCAAGCCGCTTGCTGTTCCGCCCGTGCTTGGTGGGGAAAACCGGGACGGGGTCCGGGTGTACGACCTCAATCTACACAAGGGTACTACCCAATTTTACGATGGAGTGAATACGCCCACGCTGGGTATCAACGGCAGCTATCTCGGCCCGACGCTAAAGATGCGGGCCGGGGATACCGTGCGACTCAACGTCACCAATAAGCTCGGCCAGAACAGTACGCTGCATTGGCATGGCTTTCATCTACCGGCCTATGCCGATGGGGGGCCTCATCAGATCATCAAGGATGGTGCCACGTGGTCGCCACAATTCGAGGTGAAACAGCGCGCCTCGATGTTCTGGTATCACTCCCATTTGCCGCCCGTCACCGGTCCGCAGGTGTACCAGGGCCTTGCCGGACTGATTTACGTGGACGACGAGGAGACCGGGCGCCTGGGCCTGCCGAGCGAATACGGGGTGGACGACATTCCGCTAGCCCTGCAGGATCGCGCGTTCGACGATGACGGTTCGCTGTTCTACTCCGGCATGATGATGGGCGTGATGGGTGACGTCATGCTCGTTAACGGCGGTTTGAACCCGTATTTTGAGGCAAAAACCCAAAAACTACGCTTGCGAGTTATCAATGCATCCAATGCCCGTTTCTACTCGCTGGGTTTCAGCGACGCGCGCCTGTTCAGCCAGATAGGCACCGATGGCGGGCTTCTGGAGCGCCCGCTTGATGTCTCGCGCATCAGTCTCGCACCTGGCGAGCGCGCTCAGGTCATTGTTGATTTAAGCGATGGTCGCCCCGTCGTGCTACGCGCCGTCTCTTCGGGAAGCGGCCCGGTGGGCAGTGAACAGGTGTTCGATGTCTTGCGTATCCAGCCCGATTTCGAACGCGCTCGCGTCGCGGCGCTGCCCAGTCGTCTCGTCACCCTGGATCCGCCCGATCCTGCTCAGGCGATCGGCACTCGCCCGTTCGTATTGGGAATGGGCATGACGATCAATGGAAAACGGATGGATCGCAACCGTATCGATGAAACTGTCCGTTTAGGAACCACAGAGATATGGGAGATGAGTAACACCAGCATGGTACCTCATCCGTTCCATGTACATGATGTCCAGTTCCGAATACTCGATCGCAATGGCTTGCCGCCTGCACGGAACGAGAGGGGACTGAAGGATACGGTGGTCGTCAATCCTGGCGAGCGGGTACGCGTGCTTCTGAGCTTTACGGATTACAGTGATCCATATCTGCCTTACATGTACCACTGCCATAATCTTGAACATGAGGACACGGGCATGATGGGCCAGTTCGTTGTGACAGGCTAACCAAGCCTTGAAAAGATGCACGCCGGCAATAGACGATGCTCGGATGATGGTGGGCCGTTTCCGTCGTTCTCTGCAGCTTGTCCCTGGTGCTCTCCTTTGCAGTGCAAGGGTGTCACGTGCCCTTGCTTCTTACGTTAGTATACATTGGGTTACATTCAAGGATTTCAAGGGCCCGCAACGGTATTCACGAAGCGGGCATCGAAAGTGTTCGTGACCGGGTGCCGACCTGTCGGGCACGACGGAGAGCAGGATCCTGTTGCTCATGGGCTGCGAGGCGTATTGCAAGATTATATTTTCATTGATTATTCTCGGACGCCCGATTGAATTAATTTGCCCTTGTAAACGGGGCCATTTCCGGCAATTGCGAACATTTTTGCGCCTTTAGAATGATGGCGATGCATCTCTGCATCCCTGTTTGGCTGGCGCTCCCTCGGGGGTGCCGGTCCTTTTTTGTGCCTCCGATCGGTCACGGTGGGGCGACTGCCCATTGATCCTTGGTTGAATGGCCGGGCCTGACTTCGATTGGCATTCAGGCTTATGATGAGCGATAGCAGTCCATTTCCCGTAGTAACCAGCGAGGGCGGGCTGTTTTTTTCGCGCTAACGCTCATGGCATTCAAGAGAAGGAGTCTCTATATGCTACGCCGTGCGATGACCTTGAACCGTCTGGACGCCGAACGCCTGCAACGCTTGATCGACGAAATGGACGACATCGACGAGCAACGATTGACCGGCACGCTCCAGGTCAAGCTCGATCTGGGGATCGTCTTCGATCCGCAGGAATTGCCCGCCAGCGTCGTCAGCATGAACACGCAAATTCGCCTGACCGACCCGGGCGACGCGCGTTCGGTCACTTGCACGCTGGTCTTCCCGCATTCGCTGGACAGCGTCCAGGATGGCCTGTCGGTGTTCACCGACCTGGGGGCCGACCTGCTGGGCCGTTGTCTCGGCGACTGCGTAAGCTGGCCGCGCGTGGACGGCAGCCGGCAGACGCTGCGCATCGACGCGATCCTCTGGCAGCCGGAAGCGTCCGGCCAATTCCACCGTTGAAGAAGTAGCGTGAGGCAAGAGGGATGAGCCCCGCATGCCGCTGACGCTATGGCTGTCGCTCGCCGCCGTTTGTGCGCTGGGCGCGATGTCGCCCGGCCCCAGCCTGGCGATGGTGCTGCGCCATACGCTGGGCGGCGGGCGTACTCCAGGGGTGATTGCCGGCCTCACCCATGCCATGGGTGTGGGGCTGTACGCCTTGCTGACGGTGTGGGGGCTGGGCGCGGTGATCAGCCGTCAGCCGATGCTGTTCATGGTGATCACCTGGGGCGGCGCGGCGTATCTGGCCTGGTTGGGCATCAAGGCGTTGCGTGCCGGGCGCGGCGGCACGCTGGAGGCACAGGGCGCCGCCAGCGGCCCGGCCCAGGCCGCCAGAGACGGCGTGCTGGTGGCGTTGGGCAACCCCAAGCTGATTCTGTTCTTCGTCGCCCTGCTCAGTCAGTTCGTCAGCGCCGACATGGCGTGGCCCGCCAAGGCGCTGATCGTCGCCACGGCGACGCTGATCGACGGCGGTTGGTACGTCATGGTCGCGCTGGCACTGTCGCACTCCACGGTGCTGCCATGGCTGCAGGCCCGCGCGCACTGGATCAACCGTATCACCGGCGTGTTGCTGATCGCACTGGCGCTGCGGGTGCTGATCGGCTGAGGCAGATTTCAGGATTCGATGCGCGCGAGTATCGCGTCCAGCGGCGTGTCCATCGGCAACACGCCATAGACCGGGCTGACGGTGTCGCCGAGGCGGCTGCGGCAGAAGCTGTCGCTGACTTCGCTGGGCGCATGCTGCAGCAGTAGCGCGGCCTGCAGGCACTGGGCCATGCGTTGGGTCAGCCAGCGGGCGTTGGCCTCGAGCGTTGCGCGCGGTTCGCCGAACGCGTTTTCGAGCGCTGCCACGGCCCGTGCATACGCCGGCGACAAGCCGCGCGCCGTGGCGAGCTCCTCGCGCAACGCATCGAAGCATTCCGGATGGCGGTCGAACACCCGCAGCACGTCCAGGCAGATCACGTTGCCGGAACCCTCCCAGATCGAATTGACCGGCGCCTCGCGGTAGAGCCGCGCGAGCGGCGTTTCCTCGACATAACCGATGCCGCCCAGGCACTCCATGGCCTCGGCCATGAACCCGGGGCCACGCTTGTTGTGCCAGTATTTGCCGAGTGCCGGAAGCAGCCGCGCCAGGGCTTGCTCGTGGGCGTTCCCGGGGGTGTCGAAGGCTCGCGCGGTACGCATCACCAGCGCCAGGCTGGCTTCGCTTTCCAGCGCCAGGTCGGCGATCACCCGGCGCATCAGCGGCTGCTCGCCGAGCGTGCGGCCGAAAGCCTGGCGCTGACTCACGTGGCTCCAGGCCTCGAGCAGCGCCTGACGCATCATGCCGGCGGGTGCGGTGGCGGCGTCGAGTCGGGTCTGCTGGACCATCTCGAGGATCGTGGGAATGCCGCGGCCGGGCTCGCCGACCGCTTCGCCGTAGGCGTCGCGGAATTCGATCTCCGCCGAGGCATTGGCGCGGTTGCCGCACTTGTCCTTGAGCCGCTGGAGCTCGAGCGCGTTGCGCTGGCCGTCGGGGGTGAAGCGGGGCACCAGAAAGCAGCTCAAGCCCTCGTCGGTCTGCGCCAGGGTCAGGAAGGCGTCGGACATCGGCGCGCTGCAGAACCACTTGTGGCCGGTCAGTCGGTAGCCGTCGCGGGCGCGTTCGGCGTGGGTGGTGTTGGCGCGCACGTCGCTGCCGCCCTGTTTCTCGGTCATTGCCATGCCCAGGGTGACGGCGGGCTTTTCCCAGGCGGGCACCGCGCGCTCGTCGTAATCCCAGGCCAGCAGCCGGCCCCGCCACTCGTCGCAGACCTGCGGTTCGCGGCGCAGCGCGGGAATCGCCGCATGGGTCATGGTCAGCGGGCAGCAGAAGCCGGGCTCGGCCTGGGTCAGCAGGTAGAGCGCGGCGACATGCGCCTGGTGCCCGCCGTGGTGCTCCTCCTCCCAGGCTACGGCGTGCCAGCCGTTGTCGAAGGCCAGATGCATCAGTTCATGATAGGCGGGATGGTAGACGACCTCGTCGAGGCGCCGGCCGTGGCGGTCGAACAGCCGCAGCTCGGGCGGGTGACGGTTGGCGGCTTCGCCCAGGGCCTGGACCTCGCGACTGCCCACCGCCGCGCCCAGCGCCTCGAGCCGCCGCGCCACCCAGTCGGGGGCTTCGCGGGCCAGCGCCTCGCGCAGCGGCTGATCGAGTGCGAAAAGATCGCGATCACGGGGCGCGGGCGGCTGATTGTCGACCCGGTGAGTGGCGAGCTGGCTGCGCGGCGCGTGGTCGGTCATGGCGACCTCCCTTCTATGATTCCTCGCCCAGCCTTCGCCTCGAGAGCCGTCGGATTCGCCAGACGTGGCGGGCAACGTGTCACGGTCTATTCGAGCATGGAGTCGGCGCGCATGGCGGTCAATCACGACCATCGGCGAGTGGCGCTACGGCGGCGACGTGCGGCGCCCTTGCTGATGGTTTGCCACACGCGACGCGGGAAGCGACCTTGTCATGTCTTTTTGCGACATGGATGTCGTTGATGAGTGCGTTGACTCCGCTTGTCCGCAAGAATGAACTGCAGGAATGTCGCGTTCAGCGATGATCTTGACGCAGTGGGCGATTGACACTGCTAACAATTACAACAGGACCCTTGGGCGCGAACCGAAGGGCGGACCCGTGGAAGAGGAGATCGCAGATGGCATCTTCCCAGGCTGTACAGGCATCGTCGACGGCCGCACGGGCCGTTGTCCCCCAGACGCTGGGTTTCCTGCTGCTGGAAAACTTCACCCTGATCTCGCTGGCCTCGGCCATCGAGCCGCTGCGCATGGCCAATCAACTGGCCGGTCGCGAACTCTACCGCTGGTACACGTTGAGCCACGACGGCGAGCTGGTGCGGGCCAGCGACGGCTTGCAGATCACCCCCGACGCGGCGACGCACATTCCGCTGTCGCTCGATTGGGTGGTGGTGTGTGGCGGCGTTGCCCCGCATCGCGGCGTGACTCGCGAGCACGTTGCCTGGCTGCAGGCTCAGTCGCGGCTCTCGCGACGGCTGGGTTCGGTGTGCACCGGCAGTTGGGCGCTGGCCAAGGCCGGGCTGCTCGACGGCTACGAGACCAGCATCCACTGGGAGTGCCTGGCGGCGATGCAGGAGGCGTTTCCGCGGGTGCCGTTGACCACCCGGCTGTTCTCGATCGATCGTGACCGCTTCACCGCCTCGGGCGGCACCGCGCCGCTCGACATGATGCTCAACCTGATCGGCCGCGACCACGGCCGCGAACTGGCCGCGGGCATCTCCGAGATGTTCATCTACGATCGGGTGCGCAACGAGCAGGATCAGCAGCGGGTGCCGCTCAAGCACGTGCTGGGCACCACCCAGCCCAAGCTGCTGGAGATCGTCGCGCTGATGGAGGCCAATCTAGAGGAGCCCATCGGCCTCGACGAGCTGGCCAGCTACGTCGACGTCTCGCGGCGTCAGCTCGAGCGGCTGTTCCAGAAGTACCTCAACTGCTCGCCGTCGCGCTATTACCTCAAGCTGCGCCTGACCCGGGCGCGTCAACTGCTCAAGCAGACCGCGCTGTCGATCATCGAGGTCGCCTCGGCCTGCGGCTTCGTGTCCACGCCGCACTTCTCCAAGTGCTATCGCGAGTATTTCGGCGTTCCGCCACGCGACGAGCGCAACGGAATCGACTCCCGCCAGGCGCGCGATACTCCGGGCGAGCGTGAGCTGCGCGTGCGCATGTCCCTCTCGGCGCCACCCGCCGAGCCGCTGTCGAGCGCAGTGCTGGCACTGACCCAGGCGCAGGGCGAGCCGACCTACGCCAGTGTGACGCTACGCTAGCGGCCCGTTTCGCGATGGAAACTTGCATCCCATCGAAGGCAAGCGCACTCCCACAATGCTGTATTCGAATTTGAGTCGCCATGGGGATTGGGCGCGTTGCGTTGGTTGCCGTTCGCCGCCGCGGCGGCGTGTGTTGTTATACTCGCCGGGTCTTCGCACGCACGGGATCGCCATTGCATGTCTCACCCCTGGTCACGCAGGCTGCTGCGCTATTTGCTGCTGGGTATCGCTGCGTTCGTCCTCGCTTCGCTGGCCCTGGTGATGTTCTTTCGCGTGGTGCCGGTGTTCGGCTCGATGGTGATGGTCGAGCGCAAGGTGGAAGCGTGGATCGACGGCGAGTCGCTGGATATTCGCCAGGCCTGGATGCCCTGGGAACGGCTGTCGGATAACGCCAAGCTGGCGGTGATCGCCGCCGAGGACCAGAAATTTCCCGACCATAACGGCTTCGACTTCGGGCAACTGCGCCAGGCGATCGCCGCCTGGCAATCCGGCGACAGCCTGCGCGGGGCGAGCACCATCAGCCAGCAGACCGCCAAGAACCTGTTCCTGTGGACTGGCCGCGACTGGCTGCGCAAGGCCCTGGAAGCCTGGTTCACCGTGCTCATCGAAACGCTGTGGACCAAGCAGCGGATCCTCGAGGTGTATCTCAACATCGTCGAATGGGATAGCGGGGTGTTCGGCCTGGAAGCGGCCGCCCAGCACTATTTCGGCGTCTCCGCCGACCAACTCAGCGTCGCCCAGGCCAGCCGGCTGGCGGCCATTCTGCCCGCCCCGCGCGAGCGCAGTGCCGCTCGACCCTCCTCGGCGACGCTCCAGCGCAGCCAGTGGATTCAGCGCCAGATGCGCCAGCTCGGCGGCACGGGCTACCTCGAACGGCTGTGAATTCCCGCCGCCCCATGGCGGGTTCATACGCCAAGGATGATCGCGGCATGCCGGGATCGGTATTGGCACCCTCGCGGCGCCCCCGCTAAGGTGATGGCAATTTTCACTGCCAAGGTACCTTGCGATGACTCCCCTGAAGATCGGCATCGTCGGCGTGGGCAAGATCGCCCGCGACCAGCACCTGCCCGCCCTCGAGGCCAGTCCCGATTACCAGCTGGTGGCCATCGCCAGCCGCAACGCGGCGTTGTCGGGGGTCGCCAACTTCCTGTCGCTGGAAGCGATGCTCGAGGCGATGCCCGAGCTCGACGCGGTCTCGCTGTGCGCGCCGCCCACGGTGCGCTACGCCCAGGCCAGGCAGGCGCTGGCCGCCGGCAAGCACGTGATGCTCGAAAAGCCGCCCGGCGCCACGCTCAGCGAGGTCGAGGACCTGGCCCGTCAGGCCCAGGCGGCCGGACGCACGCTGTTCGCCACCTGGCATTCGCGGCATGCACCGGGCGTGGCGCCGGCCCGCGACTGGCTGGCCGGGCGCACCATCCGCGGTGTGGAGATCGAATGGAAGGAAGACGTGCGCGTCTGGCACCCCGGCCAGGCGTGGATCTTCGAGCCCGGCGGCATGGGCGTGTTCGATCCCGGCATCAACGCGCTGTCGATTGCCACCGCGATCCTGCCGCAGGCGTTCCACCTGCGCGAGGCGACGCTCCAGGTGCCGGAAAATCGCCAGGCGCCGATCGCCGCGCAACTGAGCTTCAGCGACGCTGCCGAGACGCCGATCCGCGCCGACTTCGACTTCCGCCAGACCGGCCCGCAGACCTGGGACATCCACGTCGATACCGATGCCGGGCGGCTGACCCTGAGCAAGGGCGGCAGCGCGCTGTATATCGGCGGCGAGCGCCAGCCGACGGGCGATGAGCAAGAATACCCGGCGCTCTATGCGCGCTTCGCCAAGCTCGTCGCCAGCGGCGAGTCGGACGTCGACGTCGCGCCGCTGCGCCATGTCGCCGACGCCTTCCTGCTCGGCCGGCGCGAGTCGGTCGAGGCGTTCCACGACGACTGAATGATCCGGCCCCGGGACCGATGGCCGAATTACATCGGCGGCACGGTGCCATCACGACCGACGATCACCGCCTTGGCCTGGATCGGATCCTGACTGAGGTCGCCGGCGACGAAGACCGCAGCTCCCGCTTCGAGGTCGTCCTTGGAGCCCTTGCTGACCATCACGGTGGGGACGTCGCTCGGTACGCGGATCTGCTTGCTGCCGTCGCCGTAGTCGACGGTCAGCGTCATCATGCCGTCTTCGTCGGCGGCGTTATCCACGGTGCCGTTGGTCATGGTCGAGCCGCTTGAGGCGCCGCCCATCTTGCCGCCTGTATCGCCGCTCTTGGCGTCGCTGGCGCTGACGGTGCCATTGGTCATGGTCGAACCGCTACCGCTGCCGCCAAGTTTCTCGCCACCCGAGCCACTCTGGGTGGCGCCGCGCGGCATGTCCCAAGGGTAGTCGCCTTCTCCGGTTCCCTTCATGGAGTCCGGGAAGATCACCATTTCCAGTGCCCTGGCGGGTTGTCCATCTTCACCGGGCACGTTGGCCGTGCCGATGAACGTGCCTTCCTCGATCTCGTCGAGACTGCTCTCACTGACGGCCGCGAGCCGGGTGTTGTCGCCGATCGTCACCCGATGGCTGCTGCCGTCGGTAACCGACTCGACGGTGAAGCCGTCGCCGCTGAGCTTGGTGATGGTGCCGCGCAGGTTCTTGGGCGTGTCCTGAGCTGCCAGGGCACCGCTCGCGAGACAACCGATGGTGAGGCCGAGTAGCGCCTGGCGAAGCGTGCGGATGGCATGACGTGTGGCTGGCATGAGGGCTGCTCCTGACGTGTAAGGGGGCTGATATCAAGTTTGATTTTCTGGGAGCTCCGACCGTCTGAGTTCAGTTGATCGTGAAAGATTGTCAAGCGTATCGACGATGCCGATAGCGGGTGCCGGCTATATCCCGGCATACCAGGTGTAGCCGCGATCCTCCCAATAGCCGCCGTTGCCACCGGCGATGTCGTCGAAATCGCCGACCAGGGTGATGGCGGAGAGATATTTCGCCATCTTGTAGCCCAATTGACGCTCCGCGCGAAGCCGCAGCGGCGCGCCGTTGGCGATCGGTAGCGGCGCATCGTTGAGCGAGTAGGCTAGGATCGTTTGCGGATGACGTGCTTCGCTCAGATCCAGACTCTCGTAGTAATAGTCCTCGCCGCCCAACTGATCCATGCAGTGAAACACCACATAGCGCGCCTCGGCTTGCACGCCGGCACGCTCGAGCAGGTCGGTCAGCAGCGGGCCGCGCCACTGGCCGATGGCACTCCAGCCTTCGACGCAGTCGTGACGCGTGATCTGGGTTCTGGCCGGCATCGCCTGCAGCTCGGCGAGCGACAGTGACAGGGGGGCGTCGACCAACCCGCCGATCTCCAGGCGCCAGTCACGGAACTGCCCGGCGGCGAGCTGGCGATAGCGCGGCGCTTGCGGGTCGGTGGAGCCGTTGGGGCGGAAGGTTGCGTCGATCATCGATGGCGGGTATTTCGGCGCCAGGCCACGCTCGCCGGCCAGAAAGCGCTGAACGCGCAGGTTTAGCCGTTCGGCCAGGCCCAGCGTTTTGACGACCTGATCGTTCCGGGACAGCCGATCGCAACCCGCCAATCCCAGCGTCGCCACACTCAGCGCCGCGCGTTGCAGGAAGCGTCTGCGGCCATGGAATGCGGCATCATTGCGTTTCATGATGAGTGCCCCCTCTGCTTTCGACAGGCGTCACGTCACGTCGCGTCTGCCGCCGGTCAGCATGTCGCGCACCTGCCGAAACGGCCCGCTCAGCAGCACCATCACGAGATGAACGATCAGGAACAGGATCAACGAACCGGCGACGATGAAGTGAATCGAGCGCGCGCTCTGGCGACCGCCGAACAGGTCGAGTAGCCAGGGCGCCGCCGCGTTGAACGTGGGCGACATGCACAGGCCAGTCAGAATCATCACTGGCAGGGCCACGAACAGCACTCCCAGATAGCTGAGCTTCTGCAAGCCGTTGTAGCCGCCGCGATTGGCATGAAAGCGCAGGCGCAGATGATCGAGAACGTCGCGCCCCAGGCCGCGCCACTGGGACGCGGGTAGCCATAAATCACGTTTCAGGTGGTCGCTGAACAGCGCGTACACCACGAACAGCGCGCCGGCGCCCGCGAACAGCCAGGCGAAGAAGAAATGCCACAGCCGCCCCATGGCCAGGGACTGATAGCTCGGCAGGGTGATCCATTCGGGGAACCCCCGCACGCGGGCGTGACCGTCGCTGCCGGAGTAGCCCAGTACCCCGGTGGTATCGAAAGTCCAGGGGCCCAGCGCCGTCTGGCCCTGTATGTCGCCGCCGGCGCCGCCCGCTTCAGGTCATGCGGCGCTGGTGGGCGATCAGTTCGCGCAGGGTGCTCATCAGCGCCCCGGCGCCGGGCGACAGGCGCTGCTTGCGCAGGCTTACCAGCCCGTAGGGCTGGACGCTCAACGATTCGCTGAACGGCAACAGCCGAAAGTGTTGCGGGGCGCACAGCAGGTCGGCGACCTGACGCGAGGTCACGGTCAGGGTGTCGGACTTGGCGACCAGCGCCAGCGAGACCAGGATATCCGGCGTGTCGATGATCTGCCCGGGCGGCAGCACGCCGTGTTGCAGCAGCAGGTGGTCGACACGCTGGCGCATCAGCGCGCCGCTGGGCTGCAACGACCAGGAATAGGCGGCTATGTCGGCCAGGTCGGGTATCGCCAGGCCGGCCAGCGGATGCCCTGCGCGGCACACGAAGCAGATCTCCTCCTCGCCGATCTCCTCGAACACGAACTGCTCGGCGGGAAAGCCCTCGGGGATGCGGGTGATGGCGAAATCGAATTCGCCCTCCATCAGCCGGGGAATCAGCGACTTGCTGACGTCGACGTCGACGCTCACCTTGAGCCCGGGGAGTTCGCGATGAACCCGCTGGATGGCGCTGGCGAGGATCGTCACCGCCGGTGCCATCACCGTGCCCACCGAGACCACGCCGGCATTGCCCGCGCGCAGGGCGTTGAGTTCCTCGCCGGCGTGATGAAGCTCGGAAAGGATGCTGCGGGCGTGACGGATCACGATCTCGCCGTACCAGTTGGGCGTGACCCCACGTGAATGACGCTCGAAGAGCGTGACGCCGAGCTGGGACTCGAGATCGCCGAGCAGCTTGGAAGCCGCCGGTTGGCTGATCGCCAGGCTGGCCGCGGCGCGGTGCAGGTTGCGATGCTCCTCCAGGGCCAGGAATAACTGCAAATGGCGTAACTTCAGGCGTACGCGAAGAAACCAGTCCGGCGCTAGTGCAGCCCTGCTGTGTTGTTCTCTCATCGCTGATAACTTTTTTGATATCTTTTATGTGAAGCGCATTATTAACTGTGCTCTTTGCCGCTGTCTAACCTGCAATAACAACCCTCCTGATTTCCTGCGGCGATGCTCCGGCCGGGCGGGACCTGTCGGTCGCAGAGCGTCTGCCGCCTTGTGACCGCCGAGTCGCCCGAGCAGGTAAAGGGCATCCGCTTCTGCGTTCTACGGAAAAGAGATGGCGCCAGCCGCGAACGACTTTAGTCGTAACGAACCTGACATTAGTCGTAGCCATCGAGGCCATTCGGTGGGTATGGGGCGCAACCGACCAAGCCTGCTTGCTTATTGATAAACAAAACGATATCCCCCTGTCTGGCAATGCGTATTAGTCGCTTACCCATAGACTGACTAACGTCACAGCGTGCTCATAGGGTCGGTCGCTGCGTCGTCCGATCACAACAACAACATCTGTGCCCTCGGGGCAGGAGAATGCCGAATGTCATTTACACATACGCTATCACGCCTTGCGCTGGGCGCCGGTCTTGCACTGAGCGCGTTCAGCCTGGCGCAGGCCGCCGACGACGAGGTCAAGATCGGCTTCATCGTCAAGAAGCCGGAACAGGCCTGGTTCATCAACGAACAGCAGGCCGCCACCAATCTCGGCGAGGAAAAGGGCTTCGAAGTGGTGAGTCTGGCCGGCGAGGATGGCCAGCAAGTGCTCAGCGCTATCGACAACTTGAACTCCCAGGGCGCTCAGGGCTTCGTCATCTGCCCGCCCGACGTGCGCCTGGGGCCGGCGATCATGAACCGTGCCAAGCAGTACGGCATGAAAGTGGTCACCGTCGACGACCGTTTCGTGGGCGCCGACGGCGAGCCGATGGAGGGTGTGCCGCACCTGGGCATGTCGGGTTACAAGATCGGTCAGCAGGTGGGCGATGCCATCGCCGCAGAAATGGAACGTCGCGGCTGGGATCCCGAGAACGTGGCCGCACTGCGCATCACCAATTATGAGCTGCCCACCGCCAAGGCGCGCACCGATGGTGCCACCGACGCGCTGTTGGAGTCCGGCTTCAAGAAAGCCAACATTTTCGATGCACCGCAACAGAACACCGACACCAGCAGTGCCTTTGCAGCTGCTTCGCCGGTGTTTGCCAAACGAGGCGATTTCGAGCGTTGGGTGATCTATGCCCTCAACGAAGAAAGCGTGCTGGGCGGCGTGCGCGCCAGCGAACAGTATGGGCTGAGTCCCGACCAGGTGATCGGGGTCGGCATCAACGGCTCGGGGGCGGCCTTCGCCGAGTTCTCTCGCGAGAAGCCCACCGGTTTCTATGGCACCGTGGCGGTGAGTTCGACCATGCACGGCCGCCAGAGCGCCGACAATCTCTACACTTGGATCACCGAAGGTGAGAAGCCGCCGGCCAATACCGAGACCACCGGTACGCTGATGACTCGCGACAACTGGGAGCAGGTCCGCAAGGACTTGAATCTCTGAGTCGTCCGGCCCATGGCGAGGCGTGTCGTGGGCCCTGTCCATCCCTGCGGAGTCTAGATCCATGTCCGAACCCTATCTTCGCGTCGACGGCATTACCGTCGAGTTTCCCGGCGTGCGCGCGCTCGATGACGTCAGCTTCAACGTTCGCGCTGGCGAAGTGCATGCCCTGATGGGCGAGAACGGCGCTGGCAAGTCGACCCTGCTCAAGGTGCTCAGCGGGGTCAACAAGGTCACCGCCGGGGCGTTGTGGATCAACGGCGAGCGCCACGTCTTCAGCAATGCCCGCGAGGCGCTCAATCAGGGCATCGCGATCATCTATCAGGAATTGACGCTGTCGCCGAACCTGTCGGTGGCCGAGAACCTGCTGCTCGGTCAGTTACCCGAGCGCCACGGCTTCATCGACCGCCGCCGACTGCGCGAGCGTGCGCTCAAGGTGCTCGAGGATCTCGGCGAGGCGAACATTCACCCCGCCACCAAAGTTCGCGATCTGTCGATTGGCCAGCAGCAGATGATCGAGATCGGCAGGGCGTTGCTGCGCGACACCCGGATCATCGCCTTCGACGAGCCCACCAGCAGCCTGTCCGTGCAGGAGATCCGCCACTTGAAGCGCATCGTTGCGCGGCTGCGTGACGAAGGCCGGGTGGTGCTCTACGTCACCCATCGCATGGAGGAAGTCTTCGAGATGTGCGATGCGCTGACGGTGTTCCGCGACGGCCGGCACATCGCCACCCACGACTCGCTCGCCGGGCTCGACCACGACACCCTGGTCAGCGAGATGGTCGGGCGCGAGATCGCCGACGTGTACGGCTACCGTCCACGCCAGCACGGCGAGACGCTGATGCGCCTCGAGGGTCTCAAGGGCCACGGCGTGCGCGAGCCGGTCAGCTTCGAGGTCAAGCGTGGCGAAGTGCTGGGACTGTTCGGGCTGGTCGGCGCCGGGCGCAGCGAGCTGATGCGGCTGGTCTGCGGCGTCGAGAAGGCCAGCGAGGGCGCGGTGCGCTTCGCCGGCGACACGCGCCGCTTCGCCAGCCCCCGCGAGGCGATCCGCGCCGGCATCGCCATGTGTCCCGAGGATCGCAAGTCGCAGGGCATCTTTCCGGTGGCGAGTGTCGCCGACAACCTCAACATCAGTTGCCGGCGCTTCTTCAAGCGCTGGGGGGTGTTCCGCCATGCCCGCCGCGAGACCGACAACGCCAACGATTATATCCGCCAGTTGAGCATCAAGACCCCGGGGCCCAGGACCCCGATCAACAACCTGTCGGGGGGCAACCAGCAGAAGGTGATCGTGGCCCGCTGGCTGGCCGAGGAGATCGAGCTGTTCGTGATGGACGAGCCGACCCGCGGCATCGACGTCGGCGCGCGCCGCGACATCTATTCGCTGCTCTACGACCTCGCCGAGCAGGGCAAGAGCGTGGTGGTGATCTCCAGCGACCTGGCCGAGGTCAGCTCGATCTGCGACCGCATCGGCGTGATGCGCGACGGTGCGCTGATCGACATCGTCGACCGCGACGAGGCCACCCCCGAACGCCTGCTGGGCCTGGCGCTGCCGGCCTGACGAGCGTCGAAGCTTTCAGAGAGGAATGACCCATGTCCAGTGAAAAGACCGTCTCCTCCACGACGGTGCAGCCCGAAGGACGGCGCGGCCTGCCCAAGCCGCTGCGCACGCTGCTCGATACCTCCGGGCTGATCGCCATCTTCATCCTGCTGTTCATCGGCCTGTCGGTGCTGGTGCCGGACTTTCTGACCGGACGCAACATCGTCGGCCTGCTGCTCTCGGTGACGCTGATCGGCACCATCGCCACGACCATGATGATGGTGCTGGCGCTGGGCGAGGTCGATCTGTCGGTGGCCTCGATCGTTGCCTTCGCCGGGGTCGTCGCCGCGGTGATCACCTCGACCTCGGGCAGCGTGGTCATCGGCGTGCTCGGCGGGGTGGCCGCCGGCGGCGCGGTGGGCGCCTTCAACGGCTTCGTGGTGGCGCGCTTCGGCATCAACTCGCTGATCGCCACCCTGGCGGCGATGGAGTTCGTGCGCGGGCTGGCCTACATCACCTCCGGCGGCGACGCGGTGATGATCAGCGTGCCGGGGTTCTTCGACCTGGGCAGCGCCTCGTTCCTGGGCCTGACCCTGCCGGTATGGACGATGATCGTGTGCTTCGTGATCTTCGGCGTGCTGCTCAACCTGACCGCCTTCGGCCGCAACGTGCTGGCCACTGGCGGCAACGCCGAGGCGGCGAGCCTGGCCGGCGTCAACGTGCGCCGGCTCAAGATCACCGTGTTCGCGCTGCAGGGCGTGGTCGCCGGCATCGCCGGGGTGCTGCTCACCTCGCGCATGGGCCTGGGCGATCCCAATACCTCGCTGGGTCTGGAGCTCGCGGTGATCTCGGCCTGCGTGCTGGGCGGCGTGTCGCTGTCCGGTGGGGTGGCGTCGATCACCGGCGTGCTGGTCGGCGTGCTGATCATGGGCAGCGTGCAGAATGCCATGGGCCTGCTCAACGTACCGACCTTCTACCAGTACCTGGTGCGCGGGGCGATCCTGCTGTTGGCGGTACTCTTCGACCGCTGGAAGCAGACCCGCCGAGCTAAGACGTAAGGAACTGATTCATGACCAATGTGAAACGCCCGCTACGCACTCAAGAGAAACCGCTACGCTCGGCCGCCTGGTTCGGCAGCGCCGACAAGAACGGCTTCATGTACCGCAGCTGGATGAAGAACCAGGGCATCCCCGATCATGAGTTTCAGGGCAAGCCGATCATCGGCATCTGCAACACCTGGTCGGAACTGACCCCCTGCAACGCGCATTTCCGCAAGCTTGCCGAACACGTCAAGCAGGGCGTGCTGGAAGCCGGCGGCTACCCGCTGGAGTTCCCGGTGTTCTCCAACGGCGAGTCCAACCTGCGACCCACCGCGATGTTCACCCGCAACCTGGCGAGCATGGACGTCGAGGAGGCGATTCGCGGCAACCCCATGGACGCCGTGGTGCTGCTGGTCGGCTGCGACAAGACCACCCCGGCGCTGCTGATGGGCGCGGCGAGCTGCGACATCCCCACCCTCGTGGTCACCGGCGGGCCGATGCTCAACGGCAAGCACGAGGGCAAGGACATCGGCTCCGGTACCGTGGTCTGGCGGCTCTCGGAAGAGGTGAAGGCGGGCAAGCTCTCGCTCCACGACTTCATGGCCGCCGAGGCCGGCATGTCGCGCTCCGCCGGCACCTGCAACACCATGGGCACCGCCTCGACCATGGCCTGCATGGCCGAGTCGCTGGGCGTTTCATTGCCGCATAATGCCGCGATCCCGGCGGTGGACTCGCGGCGCTACGTGCTAGCGCATCTCTCCGGCAACCGCATCGTCGAGATGGTCGACGAGGACCTCAAGCTGTCCAAGGTGCTGACCAAGCAGGCGTTCGACAACGCCATCCGCACCAATGCCGCGATCGGCGGCTCGACCAACGCGGTGATTCATCTCAAGGCCATCGCCGGGCGCATCGGCGTGGACCTGACGCTGGATGACTGGACGCGCATCGGTCGCGGCACGCCGACCATCGTCGACCTGCAGCCCTCCGGGCGCTTTCTGATGGAAGAGTTCTACTACGCCGGCGGCCTGCCCGCGGTGCTGCGGCGGCTCGGCGAGGCCGACCGCCTGCCCCACAAGGATGCCCTGACCGTCAACGGCCGCACCCTGTGGGACAACGTCAAGGACGCCCCGCTGTACAACGACGCAGTGATCCGCCCGCTCGACAACCCGTTGCGCGAGGACGGCGGCATGTGCGTGCTGCGCGGCAACCTCGCCCCCAACGGCGCGGTCTTGAAGCCCTCCGCCGCCACCCCCGAGCTGATGACCCATCGCGGCCAGGCGGTGGTGTTCGAGGATTTCGACGACTACAAGGCGCGCATCAACGATCCCGATCTCGAGGTCAGCGCCGACAGCGTACTGGTGATGAAGCACTGCGGGCCGCGCGGCTATCACGGCATGGCCGAGGTCGGCAACATGGGCCTGCCGGCCAAGCTGCTCGAACGGGGCGTCACCGACATGGTGCGCATCTCGGACGCGCGGATGAGCGGCACCGCCTACGGCACCGTGGTGCTGCACGTCGCCCCCGAGGCCGCCGCCGGCGGGCCGCTGGCGGCGGTACGCAACGGCGACTGGATCGAACTCGACGCCTACGCCGGCATGTTGCACCTGGAACTTGACGACACGGCGCTCGCGGCACGGCTGGCCGAGACGGATCCTACCGCAGCGTCGCGGACCATCGCCGCTAGCGGCGGGTATCGTCAGCTCTACATCGAGCGGGTGCTGCAGGCCGACGAGGGCTGCGACTTCGACTTCCTGGTCGGCTGCCGCGGCGCCGAGGTGCCCCGGCACTCGCATTGAATTCATCCACGTTCGGTATCGATAGGGACGCGCAATGATCGCCATCAATACCCTCGAGTGCGTCTGGGCGGGCCGCGCGTCATCGCTTCATGGCCGACGCTCGAGGAGTCGGCTGGCAACCGCTTCAGCGCACCTGTATCACCGTCGACGGCGCACGCAGCGCGGTCTATCACGACTGAGTAGCCATCGGTCGGTCCCCGCCAAGGCCTTGGTGCGGTATGCTGTGGCGATCGATTTCAGCGGAGTAGCCAGGCAATGACGATTACGCTCGAGAACACCTTGCTGCGACTCGAGGTGGCGCCGGCCGTGGGCGGTTCGGTGGTGCGCTTCGAGGCGCTGCGCAAGGATGGCGACATCGCGCTGTTCCGCCCCGGCGACAGTGCGACCGACGATCCCAACGAGATGGGGCTGTATCCGCTGGTGCCGTGGTCCAACCGCATCAGCGGCGGCGGCTTCGAATGGCAGGGCGAGCGTTATCTGCTGCAACCCAATCGCCAGGGCGAGCGATTTCCGATCCACGGCGATGGCTGGCAGGCGGCGTGGCGCGTCGCCCACCGTACCGCCACCCAACTGACCCTCGAACGCGAATCCAGCCACCAGCCGCCGTTCGACTACCGCTCGCGGCTGATCTATCGGCTCGACGGCGCGGCGCTGACCGTGGAACTGGTGATCACCCATCGGGGCGAGGCGCCCGCACCCTACGGCATGGGCGTGCATCCCTGGTTCCCGCGCAGCGCCGGGGTGACTATCGAGGCCCCGGCGGATGGCGTGTGGGACGTCGACGCCGCGCAACTGCCCACCGGCTGGCGGGCCATCGACGCGGCGAGCGAATGGGATTTCCGTCACGGCGGCAAGTTGCCGGCCGGGCCGATCGACAATCTGTTTACCGGCTGGAATGGCCACGCACGGCTGGTCTGGCCCGAGCGCGACCTGACGTTGTATATCGACAGCGACCCGCCGTGCCCGCGCTATCTGGTCTATTCACCGGGTAGTCAGGCCGACTTCTTCTGCTTCGAGCCGGTCAACCACGACGTGGACGCCCATCACGGCGCCGCGCCGCTCGACCAGGGGCTGGTCGAGCTGACCAAGGGCCAGACCCTGCGGACCCGCTATCGCTTCCAGATCATGGCTTAGGCGTTGCCCGAAAACTGCCCGCGCTCGCCAACGTTCAGACAAAATCTAGCAGACCGAGAAGCCAGCCAGGCCGGCGGTGTATGGTGGATCGATTCGGCGCTCATACGCGTTGCCCCCATACGGACAAGGCTCATGAGCATTGTCTAGCTCATGCTTGGGTATCGACGAAACGCGCTGCCGGCACCACGGGCAGCGCCTCGAGTTCCGGGCGGGCGAAGAAGTAGCCCTGCTGGCGGACGACCCCGGCGCGCTTGAGCCAACGTGCCTCGGCGAGCGTCTCGATGCCTTCGGCGATCAACTGACAATCCAGTTCGGCGGCCATGGCGACCACTGCACGGACCATCGCCTGGCGGCGCGGGTCGCGATCGATCTGCATGATCAGCTGACGATCGAGCTTCAGCGTGTCCAGGCGCATCTCGGTCAGCAGGTCGAGATTCGAATGACCGGCGCCGAAGTCGTCGAGCGCGGTGGAAAAGCCCATCTCGCGATAGCTGTCGACGATGCGCTTGAGATGAGCGCGGTCACTGACGGCTTCGCTCTCGACGATCTCGAAATTGATGCGCTCGATGGGCCAGTCGACACGCCGCGCGGCATCCAGCGTGGCCTGGATGCAGGCGGCGGGTTCGTAGACGGCGTTGGGCAGGAAGTTGATCGACAGCTTCTCCCGCATGCCCAGCCGGCTGGCGAGCTCGATGGCCTTGACTCGGCAGGCCTGATCGAAGCGATAGAGCAGCTTCTCGTCGACCTGGCCGAGGATCTGACCGGCCGATTCGCCCCGGGTGCCGCGTACCAGCGCCTCGAAGGCGACCACTTGACCTCGTTCGACATCGACGATCGGCTGGAAAGCCATGGTGAAATCGAACGGCAGCGGCGTATCGCAACGTCCGCAGTGGCCCTCGACTCTTGCGCAATGATTCATGGTGTTCTCGCTCCCCGGTTATTATCTAGCGCATGGGCGCGCAGCCCGCCTCACGGGTATACCGTAAACGTCGCACTGGATGACATAACCTGGGTCGCTGCGGCCCTCCATCGTTTTATCGGCAGCTAGCGGCGAGTCTTGGGGGTGGCCTGGCCACGCGATACCAGTACCACCCCGAACAGGCTGATCGCCATGCCGGCCAGCGCCACCGGCCCCAGCGTCTCGTCGAACAACCACCAGGCTTCCAGGGCGGTGAGCGGCGGCACCAGGTAGAACAGGCTGGCGACCTTCGAGGCCGCGCCGCGTCGGATCAGCGCCATCAGCAGCAGGATCGCCGCCACCGACAGGCCCAGCACCAGCCAGGCGAGCGTCGCGACGAAGGTCATCGTCCAGGTCACCTCACGGCTTTCCAGCAACAGCGCGCCGGCACCCAGCGCGACGCCCGCGGCCAGGTACTGGATCACGCTGCCGGTAAGCAGCGGCATGCCGGTGCAGAAGCGTTTCTGATACAGGGTACCGGCGGAAATCGCCATCAGCGAGGCGAGTACGCTGACCAGCGCGCCCACGCCGAAGCCGTCGAACAGGCGGCCGGCGGCGGGGGCGAGCTTGCCGCCGAGCACCAGGGTGATGCCTACCAGGCCCAGCAGCAAGCCGAGCCACTGACCGGCCGTCAGGCGCTCGCCGAGCAGCGGCAAGGCCAGCGCAGCGGTGAGCAGGGGCTGCAGCCCGACCAGCAGCGACGCCAGCCCGGCGGGCAGCCCCAGCTCGATGGCGTAGAACACCCCGCCCAGATACACGGCATGCACCAGCAGTCCGGTCACCGCGACATGCGCGCAGAGCACCCGGGAGTGTGGCCAAGACGCCTTGAGCAACCCCACCAGCGGCAGCAGCACCGCGAGCGTCAGCATGAAGCGAATGAACAGGAAGGTGAACGGCTCGGCATAGGGCAGCCCGAACTTGGCGCCGATGAAACCGGTGCTCCACAACAAGACGAACAGCCCCGGCATGGTCTTCAGCCAGGGCGATTCCGCGCGGGCGGCGGGTGACGGGGAGGCGCTCATTGGTGCTGTCCTGATTCGCGCTGGCGCATGGGCATCAGCAGGGGGCGCAGGTGGCGGGACATCGTCGGCTCCTCGGCGTAAGGGATCGGACAAGCACACCAGATCGCTGCCCGGCATGCCAGCGCGGCGTCAAAATAGCCTCGCAGGGTCGTGCTTTGGTCTAAAACGTGATTTTCGATGGTCAATTGGTCGGACCAGAGCGGCCCGCCAGTGGCGCGGCTGGAGACCATTTTGGCCGTGTTTTCAGACGGCTGGGGCGCTTTTAGCGTTGAGGGAAACGATGGCGAGCCAACGCAACTCGGCTACTGTGATTCTCGGGACACACCGCCGCCCACGGCGGCAAGCGCATGATAATCGCACAACAACAAGGCTCGCTCGCTTCGGGTGGGCTGGACTCCCCAGGAGATATCGCCATGCACGACAAGACACGCCAGCCGGCGACCAGCGCCGATCAGGATAGCGCCTCTCAGCCCACCAGCGCAGCCACCAAGCCCGCCAGCCGGCGCACCTTCCTCAAGGGGGCGGCGCTGGGTTCGGCGGCGGCGGTCGCCGCGCCGTGGGTCGGCAGCGTCCAGGCGCAGCAGGGTATTCGCATCCGCATGCAGTCCTCGTGGCAGCCGGGCACTACCGGTTACAAGACCTTCGAGGCGTGGGCCAAGGGGGTGTCCGAGGCGACCAGCGGTGAGGTCAGCATCGAGCCGTTTCCAGCCGGTGCCGTGGCCGGCGCCTTCGAGGTGGCCGATGCGGTACGCAACGGGGTGCTCGACGGCCAGAACTGGTTCACCGTCTACTGGCCCGGCAAGATGCCCGCGGGCGTATTCCTGACGGCTTATCCCATGGGCCTCTCCGCGCCGCACCAG
This sequence comes from Halomonas sp. IOP_31, assembly GCF_021151495.1. Taxonomy (NCBI): domain Bacteria; kingdom Pseudomonadati; phylum Pseudomonadota; class Gammaproteobacteria; order Oceanospirillales; family Halomonadaceae; genus Halomonas; species Halomonas sp. IOP_31. The sequence goes on from NZ_JAIRBP010000022.1 coordinate 34,369, forward strand.
TGGGACATGATGTTCGGCGCCTACGGGGGCTTCGGGATCGCCAAGGATCTGTACCGCAAGCAGGGCCAGGAGCTGCTGGGCTACGTCCAGCACGACCTCAACCTGATCCACTCCAAGATTCCCCTGCGCAGCTTCGACGACTTCAAGGGGATCAAGCTCCGCATGCCCGGCGGCATCGTGGCCGAGACTTTCGCCTCGATCGGCGCGCGAACCACGCTGCTGCCGGGCTCGGAGGTCTACCCGGCACTCGAGAAGGGAACCATCGACGCCGCCGACTACACTGGCGCGGCGGTCAACTATGAGCTTGGCTTCTGGCAAGTCGCGGACTACATCATCATGGGGCCGCCCTCCACACCCTGTCTTCATCAGGCCGTCGATCTGATGGACATCGCCGTCAATCGTCGCGTCTTCGAGCGCATGTCGCCGCAGACCCAGGACCTGATGCATGATCTGGTGTCGGCCTACTCCCGTGAGCATTACGCCGCGATCCAGAAGGCCAATGCCGAGGCCTGGCCCAAATACCGAGAGAAGGGTGTGGAAATCATCCACCTTTCCGAGGCGGATGCCAGCCGCTTCCGCGAAGCCGCCATTCCGCTGTGGTTCAAGTGGGCCAACAAGGATCCGGACGCCGCGCGCCTGTTCAAGGCACACCTCGACACCATGATGGACCCGGCGGTGGCGCTGGTCACCGGCGAGGACATCAAGGACTACCAGCTTAACCTGTAAATCCCCAAGGTGCCCGCCGGTGGCCGTCTAAGGACGGCATCGGCCGGGCCGATGACAACCCATGCACCCCGCCATTCTCTGACTCATTGATCCGTTGCCATCGCCGGAACGAGATGGCGCAGCGGAGGAGTGTTCATGAATCTCGACATTGATTTTGTCCTGCCCCACTGGCTCTACTGGGCCGTGCTGGCCCTGTTGCCGCTGGTGGTGATGTTCTGCGTCGATCGCAGCTTTCGCCGCGGCGCCGTGGTCAGCGGCGGCGATACCGCCGAGATCCCTGCTGAGGCCCCGGTAGAGCGCTACCATCCGCCAGGCAATGTCTTTACCGCCGTCTCCGACAGTATCTCGGGCTTCTTCGGCCGCTATGTCGCCTACTGGTCCATGATCGCGCCCTTCGCCTACACCTATGAGGTGCTGGTGCGTTATGCCTTCAACTCGCCGACCAACTGGGTTCACGAGTCGATGACTCTGATGTTCGGCATGCAGTACCTGATCGCCGGCGCCTTCGCCCTGCGCGAGGGTGGCCACGTGCGGGTGGACATCCTCTACCAGCGCGCCCGGCCGCTGACCAAGGCAGCCCTCGACCTGCTGACATCGGTGTTTTTCTTCATCTTCACCCTCGGCCTGGTGGCGACCGGGTGGAAGTTCTTCTCGCAGTCGGTGAGCGACACGTTCTTCTTCGGCTCCAGCTATGCCAACGAAACTTCCTTCACCGAATGGGCCATCGAGTTCTATCCGGTGAAGTTCATGCTCTTCTTCGGCGCTCTGCTGCTGCTGATGCAGGGGATCGCCCAACTGATCCGGGACTTGCAGACTTTCCGCCACTATCGTGCCTGCGAACGCCAGGGACGCGGCTTTGCTCACCTGCTGGTGGCGTTGGGCGCTGTGCTGGCTGCCTGGATGGTGTTCGAGATAGTCAACATCAGCGTCACCGACTACCAGAGCCTGGCCGGAAGCCTCGAGAACAGCCTGAGCAGCGTGGGAATCGGCGGTCTGACCTTGGTGATGTTCAGTAGCCTGATGGTGGTGCTGGTGGCCGGTCTGCCGCTGGCCTTCGTCACCGGCGGCCTGGGTGTGGCCTTTCTCTATCTGGTGGGCGACCAGGCCATGCTCAACCTGATGCCCTCGCGCATCTTCCCGATGATGACCAACTATCAGCTTTCGGCGATCCCGTTGTTCATCTTCATGGCGGCCGTGCTGGAGAAGGCTGGCATCATCGAGGAGCTGTTCGATACCGTCTACAAATGGATGGGCGGGCTCAAGGCCGGGCTGGCGATCGCCACCATAATCGCCTCGACGCTGCTCGCCGCCATGGTCGGCGTGATCGGTGCCGCGGTGGTGACCATGGGCCTGATTGCCCTGCCGGCGATGCTCAAGCGCAACTACGATCCCGAGATCGCGATCGGCTCGATCATGGCCGGCGGTACGCTGGGGATCCTGATTCCGCCGTCGATCCTGGCGATCATCTACGGCGTGATTGCCCAGCAGTCGGTGGGCGAGCTGTATCTCGGCTCGCTGATTCCCGGCCTGCTGCTGGCGGGCATGTACGCCCTCTACTGCTGGCTGCGTGGCACAATCAACCCCAAGATGGCGCCACCCATGCCGGTGGAGGATCGCGTCGACACGGGCGAGAAGCTGCGCCTGCTGCGCAACATGCTGGCACCCATCGTGCTGGTGATTCTGGTGCTCGGTATCATCTTCACCGGCATCGCCACGCCGGTGGAGGCCGCCGGCATCGGCACCTTCGGTGCCCTGGTGGTTGCGGCAATGCACCGGCGCCTGACTTGGGCCAACTTGCATGCCGCCTGCATGACCACGCTGGTCGCCTCGGCGATGGTGATGTGGATCATCTTCGGCGCCAGCATCTTCGTCGGTTTCTATATTCTTCAGGGCGGTCAGGATTTCGTCCAGGCGTTGATCTCCGGTGCCGGGCTCGGACCCTACGGTGTGCTGGCGGTCATGATGATCCTGCTGATAGCGCTGGGCATGTTCCTCGACTGGGTGGGTATCCTGCTGCTGGCGGTGCCGATCTTCGTGCCGCTTATCCAGCCGCTCTCCTTCGATGGCCTGCTGGGGCTGCCGGGGGTCGGTGCAGGAGACGTCTCGCTGTGGTTCGGGGTGATCTACCTGGTCAACATGCAGATGTCGTTCTTGAGTCCGCCGTTCGGCTATGCGCTGTTCTACATCAAGGGGGTCTGCCCGCCGCACATCACCATGGCGCAGATCTTCCGCTCGTCGCTGCCGTTTTTGGGCATCCAGGGGGTCGGTCTGCTGCTGGTGATTCTGTTCCCGGCCCTGATCACTTACCTGCCCAATCTGGTCTACGGCTAGCCGGGCGGCAAGACCCGCAACGGGCGCCTTATGACGCCCGTTGCAGTCTGTGGCGGCGATCAGAGCCAGGTCGAGAGGGTGATCGAACCAAAAGCGATCGGCTTCGTCCCGGGCCTCGAACCCATGGCTGCGCCAGGCGTTGGTGAAGGCCAACTGCCAGGCACTCATCGGAAGAAAATTTAATTCCAATAATGCAAATTTATTTGCAATAACGTCGCCTTCAACCTACTCTCCAGTCAGTACTCTGGCCAGTCAGTACTCTGGCCAGTCAGTACTCTGGAGAACCCATGGACACCAAAGCGCTTGAACCGCCCGTCAGCCTCGCCGAATTGCAGGCGTTGGCTGCGCGTATTGCCCGCCAGGATCAGGGCGCGCCGAGACTCTCGGCCAGGGCACAGACGGTGTTGAAGGCGTTGCTTGCCAGCCCCGAACGCGTCGGGCTATCGACCATTTCGCAACTCGCCGAGCAGCACGCCGTCAATCCCTCGAGCCTCACGCGATTGTCGCGGGCGCTGGGTTTTTCCGGCTTCAAGACCTTCCAGGCACTGTTCCGCGAAGATCTCTCCGGCGCCACTTACTATTCCACGCGCGCCGAGCGGCTGCTGGATTTCGGCGAAACGCCGACGTTGCGTCCCGGCGGCGCGCAGCGGGCGCTCTGGGAACAGGAAATGGCCAATCTATCGGCCGCGGTCGAGGGACTCGATGACGCCATGCTCGAGCGTGCCGCCGCGGGGCTTGCGACCGCGCGCCGGGTTCAGGTGATCGGCCTGCGTGCCAGCTTCGGCGCGGCGCATTATCTGGCTTACTACCTCGATTACCTGCGTGACGACGTGCATTTGATCGCTGGCGAGGCCGGCGTCGGCGTCGAGCGGGCCCTCACGCTCGATTCCGACGATCTGGTGGTGGGCATCGCCTTTCGCCCCGAGACGCGGACCAGCGTCGACTATTGTCGGCTGGCCGTGGAGCAGGGCGCGCGATTGGTGGCGCTGACCAATCACCCGCGTTCGCAGTTGGCGGGCCTTACCGACTGCCGGCTGGTGGCGCCGGCCGAGGGGCCGTTCTTCTTCAACCCGATGAGCAGCCTGTTCCTGTTGGTGGAGCTGTTGCTGTCGCGCGTCGCCGTGCGGCTCGGCGAACACGCCGTGGCGTCGATCCGGCGGCGCGAGGCATTGATCGCCCGGCTGGGCGTCGAGTGAGCCGATGTCCGTATTTTCCGATTATTTACCGTTCCGTGCCTTCGAGGAGGCCCGCATGACCCGCGCAACCGATGTTCCCGTTGAATCCGGCAATCCCGTCGCCGCTCGCTTGCTCGCAAGCTATGCCGATGGCGATGAGGCCACGCCATCATCCGATACGCTACTGATCAACGAGCAGTCGCGGTTGCTCGAGGCGAGTGGCCAGCGTATCTACAAGTTCGGCTTCGGTCAGTCGCCATTTCCGGTGTTCGCCCCCGCGGTGTCGGCGCTCGCCGCGCACGCCGCGCACAAGGCCTACCTGCCGGTGCAGGGGCTGCCGGCGCTGCGCGAACGGGTCGCGGCGTTCCAGAGTCGCGTCGATGAAACCTACTGGGACGCCCAGCGCGTGCTGATCGGTCCGGGCAGCAAACTGCTGTTGTTTGCGTTGATCAAGGCGCTGCCGACGGCGGATATCCTGATACCCGCGCCGGCCTGGGTGTCCTACGCACCGCAGGCGCGCATGGCCGGGCAGCGCGCCGTGCGTCTCGAGGCCAGTTACGACCATCGCTGGCAAGTCACTGCCGAGACGCTCGAACGGCATTGCCGCGAGCGGCCCGAGCGGCTCAAGGTGCTGATCCACAACGCACCGGGCAATCCCACCGGGCTGGCACCCGATGCCGAGACTCAGCAGCGCCTGGCCGCGGTGGCGCGCCGCTATGGCGTGGTGGTGCTGGCCGATGAGATCTACGGCTTGCTCCATCATCGCGGCGCGTATCGCGCCTTCGCCCGCGACTATCCGGAAGGCACGGTGACCACCGGCGGGCTGTCCAAGTGGTGCGGAGCCGGTGGCTGGCGGCTGGGTGTGGCGCACCTGCCCGCGGCGCTGGGCGGCGAGTTGTTCCAGCGCCTGCTCGGTGTCGCCTCTGAGACCTGGTCGAGCGTCGCCAGCCCCATCCAGCAGGCCGCGATCACCGCCTATACCGCGAGCCCCGCGCTCGACGCCTACCTGCAACGTCAGCGCACGGTACTCGCTGAAGTCGGTGGCTGGTGCGCAGCGCGGCTCAACGCCGCCGGGGTGCGCACACACGCCCCGGATGGCGGCTTCTATGTGTTTCCGGATTTCGCCGCCCACCGCCAGCGCCTGGCGGCGCGAGGTATCACCAGCAGCGGCGAGCTGACCCGGCGGTTGCTCGCCGAGGCGGGCGTTGCGTTGCTGCCGGGCAGTGCCTTCGGCTGCCCGCCGGAGCAACTGACGGTGCGGCTCGCCTACGTGGACTTCGACGGCGGCGAATTGCTCGCCAGCTCCGGCGAGGTTCTGGGAACCCCAGCGCTGCGCCAGACTCGAGCGGGGATCGAAGCGATCGTCGCCTGGCTCGAAGATCAGTGAGTCGGCCGGCAGGATATTTACATTTAGTAACAAAAAGATTGGAACCTTCCCTCCACTAAGGTCGTCCCAGTTCAGCACACGTTCGAAAAAGTATTTGGAGATTTACATGCGCAAGATCACCGCACTGTTCGCTGCCTCGCTACTGAGCGCCGGCATGGTTTCCGCGCCGGCCATGGCTCAGCAAAGCGGCGATAATGCCGCCCAGCAGCAGACCCAGCAGGCCGCGCCGAGCGCTGAAGACTTCACGGACGAACAGCTCCAGCAATTCGCTGATGCCTCGCAGGAGATCGCCGCGATCTCGCAGGATTACACCCAGCGTCTGCAGCAGGCTGAAGACCAGTCCAAGCAACAAGAGATCCGTAAGGAAGCCAACGACAAGATGGTTGCGGTCGTCGAAGACAGCGGTCTGACCGTCGAGACCTTCAATGCCATCGGTCAGACGGTTCAGCAGGATCCCGAGCTGATGAAGAAGGTTCAGGGCATGGCCGGTCAGTCGTAATGTGACCGCGTCGTAGCCGTAGCCGATGTGCCGAGACCGACGCTGAATCGGTGGCATGCCGGCATGAATAAAGAAGGGCCGCCCCAGGTTAGACCGGGGCGGCCCTTCTTTGGTTATGCTTCGTGTTTCTAGACATGACCTGTCGCGACCTCGGCCTGACGATGAACGTCATCAAGAGGCCTGGAAACGGCGAGGGATTGTCGTCGACCTCGTGGAGAGCGAATATCGCTGCATGCTGCGTGGCGCTCGCTCGAGTGGTCGCGGACCGGGTGATCCACGCGCAGGACAATAACGGAGGCCGATTATGATGATCGTCGACTTGATCGATGGCGATGACTTTCGCGCGCGCATCCAGGCGCTCGGCGTGCGAGTGGGCGACGATGCCTGCCCGCGAACCTGCGCGCGCATGGCGCTGTGCAAGCATCGCGAGGTCGGAGTGCCGGGACTCGAGGATACGGTGCGCGAATTGATGCGGCAGCGCGATGTGATGTTGCCCTCGGTGCGTCAGGCGATCGAGGCGTTTCTGCTCACGGAATTTTCTCGCACCTGACGCTCTGCTCTTTGATCGCATAAGCGCCAGCGAGCGGGCCGTTCAGGTTGGTCGTTCAAGCGAAAAATGTCGGAGTGTCGTACGATACAGCGGCTTGGCGATGTCCCTATCGCTCGGTTACATAGCGCGAGAGTTACGAGCGATTGTGGGTGGGCGCCGCGGCGGACGGTTGTCTGCGCGCGGCATCCACCGATGCCAGAGCGACACGATCGCTCGATTCGGCCACGCAAACTGCATGCACGAGGATGTGCTGATAACTCAGACGCCGACCGGCCGGCCAGGGAGCCGTGATCACCGGCAAGATCGCCAACATGCCATGGCCGGTAGCGGGGAAATTGTCGATCAACGTAGAATAGCCGGCGCTCAGCAATAGGTTGTAATGCAATTGACTGGTCAGCCACAGTCCACTGGTGTACGCGAGCGCGCCAGCCATGACTGGCCGTCCTGGACAGGGGCGGTAGCAATCGCGCTGACGACATGCAGGCCGATCGCCGCGAAACGCGTCGGCAGGTGGGGCCAGCCACGCCAGGCACAGCTCGCCGAGCCCGGAAGGGAAGCTTCAGCGGGCGGATGCGGGCGAGCTCCTGGTCGACCCGCCACAGGCAGGCGATGATAGCCGCTGAATCAGCCGCGAGGTCAGCCAGGTAACGTCCCGGCCGACGTTATCGACTAACAAATGATAGGCTGAGTGGAATGGCCGAGTAGCCACGGGGCGAGTAGCACGAAATTGATGGCGAGCAAAGCCAACAGATCATGATACAAAAACTTACGCCACGCTTGGCAGACTGCTGACCATCGAAGCGTGGCGGGTTTCATGCTATGGCATCGACGCACCGATAAAAATCAATCGGCATAGTTTGCAAGGACTGAGTTTGCAAGGACTGAGTTTGCAAGGACTGAGTTTGCAAGGACTGAGTTTGCAAGGACTGAGGGGTCGCATTGGTCCATTGAGGGAATGAGGAATTACACATGAAGGTGTGGCAATGCCTGGTGCTGGTCGGCCTCTCGTTGGGGGTGACCGTCGCCGAGGCCCAGGAGCAGCAACCCGCTGATCAGAATCAGCAGGAACGGGGGAGCGACGCGTCGCCGCAGGATAACGGCTCGTCCGAGGCTTCGGCTGCGAACGGGCAGGCCGATGCTTCGGCTCAGCAACCCCAGCCCGAGCCGGAAATGACCCCCGAGAAACTCTTCGAGCGTGTCATCGAGCGTGCCAAGGCCTTGGCGGGCAGCGCCTACAGCGCTCCGCAGTCGCCGTTGCCGGACAAGCTCAAGAATCTCAGCTACAGCGACTATCGCGATATTCGTTATCGCAACGAGTATGCGCTATGGCGCGACGATCGCTTGTTCGAGGTGCAGTTCTTCCATCCCGGCTTCCTCTACGACCAGCCGGTCGAGATGTATGTGCTCAAGGGGGGGCGCATCGACGAAATCGGCTTCGACCCGGCGATGTTCAACTACGAGAATGGCGCTGCACCGCTCAAGGAGCTGGTTGCCGGGATCGATCCCGAAAAGATGGGCTTCGCCGGGTTTAGCCTGCATTACCCGATCAATACCCCTGACGTTAAGGACGAGATCGTGGCGTTCCTCGGCGCGTCCTACTTCCGGCTGGTCGGTCGGGGGCAGGAGTACGGCGTCTCGGCGCGCGGGCTGGCGGTCAATACGGCAACGCAGGGGGGCGAGGAATTTCCGGCCTTCCGTGCCTTCTGGCTGGTGCGCCCCGAGCCCAACGATGCCGAAATGACGCTGTTCGCGCTGCTCGACAGCCCCTCCGTGACGGGGGCCTATCGCTTCGACGTGCATGCCGGCAACAATACCGTCATCGATGTCGATGCTCGGCTATTCGCCCGTGAGAACGTCGGCAAGCTGGGCATCGCGCCGTTGACCAGCATGTTTCTTTACGGCGAGAACAGCCAGCAGTATTACGACGATTTCCGTCCCGAGGTGCATAGCTCCGACGGCGTGCAGATGTACACGTCCAGCAACCAGTGGCTGTGGCGGCCGTTGTCGAATCCGCCGACACTCAACGTCACCCAGTTACGGGACAATTCGCCGCGTGGTTTCGGCCTGATGCAGCGTGACCGGAATTTCGAGCACTACCTGGACCTGGAGGCCGATTACCAGAACCGTCCCAGTCTGTGGGTTCGTCCGTCCGAGGGCGATTGGGGCGAGGGCGGCGTAGAGCTGGTCGAGATTCCCACCGAGAAGGAAATTAACGACAACATCGTCGTCTACTGGGTACCCGACGCCGAGTTCCGTGCCGGCGATCAGCGTCGTTACCAGTACCAGATTTCCACCTACGGCAAGGCGCTACCCGAGAATACCTTGGGTCGGGTCGTCAGGGTCCGCAATGGCTGGGGGGCCAATCCCGACCAGCCGGATCCGCCATCGCGCGACTTGCGCCGCTTCATCGTCGACTTTCGCGGTGGCGACGAGCTCTCGAGCCTGGCTGCCTCGCAGCCGGTCGAGGCCAATCTCAACGTTTCGCAGGGCAAGATCAGCGAGCTCAAGGTTCGCCAGCTGCCCGACGGCAAGACGTGGCGTGCGTCCTTCAAGCTGGCCACCCAGGGCAAGAACGCGGATATGCAGCTCGAACTGCAGTTGCGTGGTCGGCGACTGACCGAAACCTGGAGCTACCTGTGGAATCCCGATGTGTTGTGAAAACGATTCCCGTGACCGGACGTTGAACCACGATGCCGATTCGTCGGTTGTCGAACAGGCGGGTCGGGCGAAAGGCATGCCAGGGGGCGGCGCAAGCGAGGCCCGGCCAGGGGGGGGCGATCACCAGCGCATGCCGTTGCTGGGGCTGCGCCGGTTGGTCTTCTTCATCCTGTCGTTGCTGACCAGCCTGCAGGGCGCCTACATGATGTTCGACATCCTGCGTGCCAATGGCCTGACCGTGCTCGAGCTGTCGATCCTGGTGCTGTTCGTGTGCATGTTCGCCTGGATCGCGGTGTCTTTCTGGACCGGCATTGCCGGGTTCCTGGTGGTGTTCTCAAAGCGCGACCCGCTGACGCTCAAGCGCGCCGCACCGCTCGACGAGACCCTCGACCCCGAGCGGCGCATCGCCTTGCTGATGCCGGTCTACAACGAGGATACCGAGCGGGTGATCGCCGGACTCGAAGCAACCTGCCTGTCGCTGGCCGACACCGGCAAGTCGGCAGCTTTCGATGTCTTCCTGTTAAGCGACACCACCGATGCCGAGGTCGCCGAGGCCGAGCGACACGCCGCCGCCGCGCTGCGTCGGCGACTGCCGGCCGGCCTGACCCTCTATTACCGCCATCGCGAGCGCAATATCGGCCGCAAGGTGGGCAACCTGGCGGATTTCTGTTCGCGCTGGGGGCAGCACTACGAGAGCATGCTGATTCTCGATGCCGACAGCGTGATGGGGGGGCGCACGCTGGTGCGCATGGCGGCGACGATGCAGGCCAATCCGCGTCTGGGACTGCTGCAGACCGTGCCGTTGCCGGTGCGTTCGAACACCTTGTTCGGGCGTTTCCTGCAATTCGCGGCAACCCTCTACAGCCCCATGCTGGCGGCCGGGCAGAGCGTCTGGCAGGGCGACACCGCCAACTACTGGGGGCATAACGCGATCATTCGCATCGAGGCTTTCGTCAAGCACTGCGGGCTGCCGTCGCTGCCTGGCAAGGCGCCGATGGGCGGCGAGATCCTCAGCCACGATTTCGTCGAGGCGGCATTGCTGCGGCGTGCCGGCTGGGAGGTGCGTCTGCACGCCGGTCTCGAGGACAGCTACGAGGAACTGCCCGGCAACATGGTCGATTACGCCAAGCGCGATCGACGCTGGTGCCAGGGCAACATGCAGCACCTGCGGCTGCTGTTCGCCAAGCGCCTGCACCCCATCAGCCGCCTGCATTTTCTGCTCGGCGCGCTGGCCTACGTTGCCTCGCTGCTGTGGCTGATCATGCTGAGCCTGAGCACCGTGGATGCGGTCTTCAATGCGCTGGCCAAGGTGCGCTTCTTCAACTCGGGTTACCAGCTGTTCCCCGAATGGCCCGAGTCGCGGGTGGCGATGATCGCCTCGCTGCTGGCGATCACCGTGATCATGCTGCTGTTGCCCAAGCTGCTGGGCATCGTCGTCGGTCTGCAGCAGCGTCGCGGTGATTTCGGCGGCGCTCTGCGGCTGACCGTCAGCGCGCTGATGGAGATCGTGTTCTCGGTGCTGATCGCGCCATTGATGATGGCGTTTCACGCCTGGTTCGTGATCAGTGTGTTGAGCGGACGCACCGTGTCGTGGAGTTCCCAGGTGCGTGGCGGGCGGCTGATTCCGTGGAGCGTCGCCTGGCGGCGAACCGGGGCGATGACGCTGGTCGGGATCATCTGGGGGGCGGTCAGCTATTACTACGCGCCGCTGTTCTTCTGGTGGTTGTCGCCGGTGTTGCTGGGCATGGTGCTTTCGGCGCCGTTGCTGCGCTATACCAGCAGCATTCGCGGCGGCGAACAGCTGCGCCGGTGTGGCCTGATGTGCATCCCGGCAGAGGTCGATACGCCGGAGGTGCTGAAGAGACTGGCGGCCCTGGAGCAACAAGACCTGACCCATGCCGCTGTCGGCGACACCGCGGTCGAGGCGCTGCTGCCGACAGGCGAACGCCGCCAGGAGATGCCCATCCAGTCGTTGAGGGCGCCCTGGGGGCTGGGCGGCGCGCCGTACCCGGGCAAGCAGGATGCTTAGGGCCTGTTGACGTTTCGTCGCGGCCGCGACGAAACGTCAACAGGCCCTAGTTCCTTTGGGCAGGATCGTCATGCCTCTCGATGCCTGGATAGCGCTCGCCACCGTCATCGCCGCGTTCGTGCCGACGGGCGCCACGCGGCTGGGTGCCGACATCATCCGCTGATCGGGGCCACGGCGCTGCTGATACCCTGCTTCTGCTCCTTCTGATCGTTGCTGGACGGCATGATAGGCTTGGCACAACGACCCCGCGAGTGAGGAGAACGCATGTCCCGAGAACCACTGATCATCGAGCCGCGCGATGGCAGCGACGCCAACGCGGCGCTGATCCTGCTGCACGGGCTGGGCGCCGACGGCAACGACTTCGCGCCGCTGTTGCCGGCACTCAACCTGCCCAAGGGCCTGGCGCTACGTTGCGTGCTGCCGCACGCGCCGCAACGCGCGGTGACCGTCAACGGCGGAATGCGCATGCCGGCCTGGTACGACATTCTGGCGATGGATCTTTCCCGGGAGGTCGACGAAGCGCAGCTCAAGGCCTCGGCGGGCTATGTTCATGAACTGATCGACGCCCAGCGAGCTGCCGGCATCGACAGCCGGCGGATCGTCGTCGCCGGTTTCTCGCAGGGCGGCGCGGTGGCCTACCAGGCGGCCCTGAGCTATCCCGAGCCGCTGGCCGGCCTGCTGGCGCTGTCGACCTACTTCGCCACCGCCGATTCGCTGCAGCTGGCAGCCGCCAATCGCGGCCTGCCGACCGCCGTGCATCACGGCACCTTCGACCCGGTGGTTCCCGAACAGCTGGGCCGCGCGGGCTATGAGAAGGTCCGTGAACTGGGTGTGCCGGCCGAGTACCGTCGCTTTGCCATGGCCCACGCGCTGTGTCCGGAGCAGATCGGGGTGATCGGCGACTGGCTGGGCCAGCGGCTGGGCTGAGCGCGTCGGCCCAGCCGCTCAGTGCTTGAGCCGTTCGAGATCCTCCCGCGAGGGCAGCGCGGCGTAGGCGCCTGGCTGGGTGACGGCATGTGCGCCGCAGCGGCAGGCGATCGCCACCGCGCGCTTGAGACCCTCGCTGTCGTCGCACCACTCGGCAAAGCCGGTGGCATCTACGTTGGCCTCGGCGAGCATCGCCAGCAGGCCGCCGATGAAGGCATCGCCGCCGGCGGTGGTATCGATGGCCCGGACCGCGGGCGGGACGATCTCGAAGCGTTGGCCGAGACGCTGCACGCTCACCGGCTCGGCGCCGTCGGTGATCACCACCAGTCGCACCCCGGCGGCCAGGCGCTGGCTGATCCAGGCGTCCACCGGATGATCGCCGCGCAGCGCCTCGACCTCGTCGCTGGAGAGCTTGACCAGTTGCGCGCGATCGAGCAACGCGGTGACCCGAGCGATGTCGACCTGGCCGTCGGGCCACAGGTTGGCGCGCAGGTTGGCATCGACGCTGACCAGGCTGCCCGAGCGCTGGGCGATGTCGGCCAGCGTCAGGGTGGTCTCGGCGATGGCCTCCTCGGTCAGGCTGTTGCTGCACAAGTGAACGATCGCCGGCTCGGCGAACACCCCCGTCGGCAGGTGCTCGAGGCGATACAGCAGATCCGCCGCCGGTGGCCGGTAGAAGTCGAAGGTGCGCTCGCCGTGGGCGTCGCGAGAGACGAAGGCCAGCGCGGTGCGCGCATCAAACGTGGTCACCACGCCCGAGACATCGACGCCGTGACTGGCCATCTCGGCGGTCAAAAACCGTCCGAAGCGGTCCGCGCCGACCATGCCCAGAAAGCGACTGGGCACGCCCAGCCGGGCGCAGGCCACGGCGACGTTGGCCGGTGCGCCGCCGGCGTAGGGGGTGAAGGTTTCCGGGCCGCTGGCGTCGCCCAGGCGGCTCGATAGCATGTCGACGAGGGCCTCGCCGAAGGCGATCACGGGCGTCATGAGTGCTTGCCTTGCCGGTGGGTGGATGGCTTCTTCGCGGTCTGCTTGGCGGCCGCCCCGCGGCCCGCCGCTTCGGCGGGGCGGTGTGCCGGGAAATGCTCGCGCATCAGCGCCAGCAGACCCTGGGTCGAGGCGTCGAAGTCCTGAGTGCGCTCGTCGATGCGCTCGCTGATCTCGCCGGCGATGCGCTTGCCGAGCTGCACGCCCCATTGGTCGAAGGAGTTGATGTTCCAGATCACCCCCTGGACGAACACCTTGTGCTCGTAGAGGGCGAGCAGCGCGCCGAGGTTGCGCGGCGTCAGCTCGTCGAGCAGCAGCGTGCTCGACGGCCGATTGCCCGGACAGCTGTAGGGGTCGAGCTGACTGCGCTCCTGGCTTCCCCCCTGGCTGCCCTCCATGAAGGCGTTGGCCTGGGCGAGCATGTTGGTGAGCAGCGCGAAATGATGCTCCTCCACGCCTTCGTCGGGCTTGAGCGAGGCGATGAAGTCGATCGGCACGTAGCGGGTGCCCTGGTGCAGCAGCTGGAAGAACGCATGCTGGCCGTTGGAGCCGGTCTGGCCCCAGACGATCGGCCCGGTCTTGTAGTCCACCGGATGACCGAAGATGTCCACCGACTTGCCGTTGGATTCCATGTCGAGCTGCTGCAGGAACGACGGCAGCTGATGCAGCGCCTGGTCGTAGGGCACGATGGCCTGGGTCTCGGCGCCCTGAAAGTTGATGTACCAGATGCCGATCAGCGCCATCAGCACCGGCATGTTTTGCTCGAAGGGCGCCTCGATGAAGTGCTGATCCATCTCGTAGGCGCCCGCGAGCAGCTCCATGAAGCCATCGAAGCCGATCGACAGGGCGATCGGCAGGCCGATCGACGACCACATCGAATAGCGCCCGCCGACCCAGGCCCAGAATTCGAAGACGTTCTCCTCGCGGATGCCGAATTCCATCGCCGCGCGGCGGTTGGTCGAGGCGGCGATGAAGTGCGCGCCGACATCGGCATCCTCGCCGGCGTTGTCGAGGAACCAACGCCGCGCGGTCTTGGCGTTGAGCAGCGTCTCCTGGGTCGAGAAGGTCTTGGTCGAGACGATGAACAGCGTGGTCGCCGGGTCCAGCGTCCTCAGCACTTTCTGGATGTGCGCGCCGTCGACGTTGGAAACGAAGTGGAAGTTGAGCTCGCTATGGCGGTACTTGAGCAGCGCCCGGCAGGCCATGTTGGGCCCCAGGTCCGAGCCGCCGATGCCGATGTTGACCACGTCCTTGATGCGCTGGCCGTTGTAGCCTTTCCAGCTGCCGTCGCGCACGGCCTCGGAGAAGTCGCGGATCTGCTCGCGGGTGCTGCGGATCTCGGGCATCACGTCCTTGCCGTCGACCATCAGCGGCGTGTCGGCAAGGTTGCGCAGCGCGGTGTGCAGCACCGGGCGGTCTTCGGTGACGTTGATGATGTCGCCGGAGAACATCTGCGCGCGACGCTGCACCAGCGCCGAATGCCTGGCCAGTTCGAGCAGCTTGGCGAGCACCGCATCGGAAATGTGATGCTTGGAATAATCCAGAAACAGCCCGCCGACGCGCAGGCTCATCGTGTCGAAGCGTGCGGGGTCGGCGGCGAAATAGTCGCGGATGCGGTCATCGGCGGTTTCCCGATGCAGGCGTTGCAGCGCCTGCCAGGTCACGCTGCGGGTGAGTTGGAACATGGGGCGTGTCCTTATATTGCCAGCATCTGATTAGAGGGCGTTAACAAAAGGGTTGCGCTCGACAATACAGCGTTAAAATCGTCCTCAAAATACTCATTTACTCCGTGTAAACTCCGTTTTTTCGTTCGATTTTGCCTTGTCTTGCCTTCGCTCGCCTGTTTTGTAAACGCCCGCTAGGGGCTTGCGCCGCTATAGTCCGTCGTGTATCGGCAGTGAATCGTGTCACACGATGATCTCAGGCGGCGCTGCCACGAGCAATCCGCCATTCGCCGAAGCGCCATCGGCTCGACGTTCAGGCGACGCGATGGCCGCGCGACTCCTCGAGCAGCATGAACCACGTCGCGCGGTCGATCTCCAGCTGGCTGTCGGCAAGTAGCGCCTGGATCCGTGCGGCCTTGAGCGTGCCGATCACCGGCACCGGCGAGCCGGGAATGCGCCGCAGCCAGGCCAGCGCGAGTCCGGCCCGGCTGACGCCAAGTTCCTCGGCCAGTGAACTCAGCGAGCTGCCGAGCACGTCCTCGAAGACGCTGCCGCCGCCCAGCGGCGACGACGCCAGCGGCTGGTGGCCGTCGTTGAGCACGGCATCGAAGAGCCCGTCGAACAGCGGCTCGGCATGCGCCAGCGAGAGTTCCAGCTGGTGGACGTGCAAGTCGTGACGCATCGCTCTCTGCAGGCGTCGCCACTGCTCGGGCATGAAATTCGATACGCCGGCCGCGCCGATCTTGCCGGCGTCGATCGCGGTGTCCAGCGCCTCGGCGGTTTCTGCGGGCTCCATCAACGGGTCGGGACGATGCAGCAGGAAATGATCGAGGCGCTCGACGCCCAGTCGTGACAGCGAGGCGTCGATCGCGGCGGTGAGGTACTCGGGCGTGGTGTCGTAATGCTTGACGGCGTGGCCCGACTCGTCGAGTCCGGGCAGCACGATGTCCGCCTTGCTCACCACGCGGACGCGAGACGCCAGCGCCGGGCGTGCCCGGAGGGCTTCGCCGAAGCGCGTCTCGCTTTCGCGGCTGCCGTAGATGTCGGCATGGTCGAACCAGCCGAGGCCCTCGTCGAGGCGCGCCTCCAGCCAATCGGCCAGCGCCGTCGGCGTCGACAGCTCAAAGGCGTTGTGAAGGCGCATCATGCCCAGCAGGAAGGGCACGTCGAACGTCAGCGGGTCGTTCATGCAGAGTCCCCGTCGCGGCTGATGGTGGTCGACAGCAGGTGCTGGGCGCCGGGCACCAGCCACACCGGATCGACCCGCGTGCAGGCGGCCTCGACGCACAGGAAACGCTGGCCGGCGTCGGCGGGGGTGTCATCGGGCAGCGCGCTGTCGGGGTGCCAGACCACCGTCGAGTCGCTGCCCTGCTTGGCGATGCGCAGGCGTCGCACGCCGTCGTCGAGAATCGCCTCGCGGTTGGACTGGTAGATGCGATCGACCGGCCCGCGGATGCCCAGCTCGCCCTGCTGGACGTGCTCGGCGAAGCCCTCGAGCTTGTCGAGATAGCGTGCGCCGGCCAGGCCCTCGACACGGCATTCATGACAGTGCCTGACGCTGAAGTAGCTGTGCAGCGCGCCGGTGTACTTGACCGGTGTTTCACCGACGTGCTCGGTGATCACCTCGACATGCAGGCGCTGGGCGTTGGCCTGGACCACCACGCGGGGCACCAGTTGCTGATGCAATCGCGCAACCGGCGATAGATGCAGCTCGACGCCCTCCTGGTGCTCGTCGGCGGCGTCGAGTCGCCAGTCGGCCGTGCGCGCCGGGCCGTGCATCGGGCCCTGGCCATCCGGCGATTCGTCGGCAAATCTTTCGTCGGCAAACCACGGCCAGCAGACCGGAATGCCGCCGCGAATCGCCCCGGGCAGCGCCTGGGGCGTCGGCGTCACCCACAGCCAGCCTTCATCGGTCTCGGGGGCGAACGGTAAATAGTGAAGGACTTGAGCGCCCTGCAGCGAGACGGCGAGTTCGCCCCAGGGCTCGTTGGCCAGCCACACGTCACGGCCTGCCCATTCGGCGCGGCGCCGGCCGTGGGTATCATCGATCAGTTGGCGCAGACTTGCGGGGATCATGCAACCTCCTGGTTGTGCAGGGCTTCGCAGGCACCGAGCAGGCCGGTCCAGGGCGCCGTGACCACCCACACCGGCAAGCTGGCGTTGAAGTCGCTCATGCGCCCTTTGTCGGCGAAGGCGCGGCGAAAATCGCTGCGCGGCAGCCAGTCGAGCAAGCGCGGCACGACACCGCCACACAGATACACGCCACCGCGCGCGCCGAAGGTCAGCGCCGCGTCGCCGCAGACGTCACCCAGCATCTTGAGAAAGCGCAGGATCGTCGCCTCGGCGACGGGGTCGCCGTCGCGCGCGCCATCGGTGACCGCCGCCGGGCTGTCATGGCGAGCCTCGATACCGGCGTCGTGAGCGTGGGCGCGATACAGCTCGAGCAGCCCCTGGCCGCACAGCACGCGTTCCACCGACACGCGACCGTAACTGCCGCGCAGGAATGACACCAGTTGCTGCTCGAATTCATCGGTGGGGGCGAAGGTGACATGACCGCCCTCGGTGGGCAGCGGAATCCAGTCGTGCTGGCCGGGAAACAGCCCGGCCATGCCCAAGCCGGTGCCGGGGCCGATCACCAGACGGGTGCGGTGCGCGTCGGCCTGACCCGCGCCGACCGCGACCAGCTGCTCGGCGTCGACGTGCGGTATGCCCAGCGCCTGAGCGGTGAAGTCGTTGATCACCTTGAACAGCTCGAGCGCCAGGTCGGCCTTCACCCGGCGCTTGGAAAAGCGCCAGGCATTGTTGGTCAGGCGCACGTCGTCATCGTGTACTGGACAGGCGAAGGCCAGGCAGGCTTCGCGCGGGGCACGCTCGCCGACGGCGCCGACGCGCGCCAGGTAGTCGCGCACCGCGGCTTCCAGCGTCGGGTAGTCGGCACAGCGCAGGGTCTGGATAGCCTGCAGGTCGAAGGCGTCGGGGGTCACCAGCGCGAAGCGCGCATTGGTGCCGCCGATGTCGCCGATCAGCGCCGGACGCGTCATGCGCTATGGCCTCCGTTGTCGACGTCGCGGGCCTCGAAGCCGCCGAAGGTGGCGGCGCCATCCTCGGCTCCGCCGACCAGGCTGCGAAAGCCGGCGAACAACTCGCGCCCCATGCCGTAGCGATAGCTCTCGATGTCGGTGGCGGCGGGTTCGCGGGCCTGCCATTCGGCGGCGTCGACCAGCGCCTGGAGCGTGCCGTTCTCGGGGTCGAGGCGCACCACGTCGCCCTCGCGCAGGCGCGCCAGCGGGCCGCCGTCGTAGGCTTCGGGGGTCATGTGGATCGCCGCCGGCACCTTGCCGGAAGCCCCCGACATGCGCCCGTCGGTGACCAGCGCCACCTTGTGGCCGCGATCCTGCAGCACGCCGAGATAGGGCGTCAGCTTGTGCAGCTCGGGCATGCCGTTGGCGCGCGGCCCCTGGAAACGCACCACCACCACCACGTCGCGGTCGAGTTCACCAGCGTCGAAAGCCGCCTTGAGCTCGTTCTGGTCGCTGAACAGGCGCACCGGCGCTTCGACGCGGCGAAACTCGGGCTTGACCGCGGAGATCTTGATCACCCCGCGGCCCAGATTGCCGTCGAGCACGGCAAGCCCGCCGGTGGCTGAGAACGGGTTGCTGGCCGGACGCAGCACGTCCGGGTCGAGGCTCTCGGTGGGGCCCTCGCGCCAGACCAGCTCGCCGTTGTCGAGGAACGGCTCCCGAGTGTAGTCGGACAGGTCGCCGCCGAATACGCAGTCGATGTCGCGATGCAGCAAGCCGGCATCGAGCAGTTCGCGGATCAAGAAACTCATGCCGCCGGCGGCCTGGAAATGGTTCACGTCGGCCTGCCCGTTGGGGTAGATGCGGGTCATGCTGGGCACCACCGCGGACAGTTCGGCGAAATCGTCCCAGTTGATGGTGATGCCGGCGGCGCCGGCCATGGCGACCAGATGCAGGGTATGGTTGGTCGAGCCGCCGGAGGCCAGCAGGCCGATCATGGCGTTGACGATCGCCTTCTCGTTGATCTGCTTCCAGAACGGTCGATAGTTGCCGCCCGGCTCGCTGTTGCGGATCGACTGCTCGGCGGCGTAGCGGGTCAGCGCCTCGCGCAGCGGCGTGTTGGGATTGACGAAGGAAGCGCCCGGCAGGTGCAGGCCCATCATCTCCATCATCAGCTGGTTGGAGTTGGCGGTGCCATAGAAGGTGCAGGTACCGGGGCCATGATAGGACTCGGATTCGGCCTCGAGCAGCTCGCCACGACCGACCTTGCCTTCGGTGTAGAGCTGGCGCACGCGAGCCTTCTCGCTGTTCGGCAGGCCGCTGGTCATCGGGCCGCCGGGCACGAGCATCGCCGGCAGATGGCCAAAGCGCGCCGCGCCGATGAACAGGCCCGGCACGATCTTGTCACAGATACCCAGGTAAAGAGCGGCGTCGAACATGTTGTGCGACAGCGCCACGGCGGTCGCCATGGCGATCACGTCGCGCGAGAACAGTGACAGCTCCATGCCCGGCTGGCCCTGGGTGACGCCGTCGCACATGGCCGGCACGCCGCCGGCGAACTGGGCGGTGGAGCCCATCCGGCGCGCGGCTTCCTTGATCATGTCGGGGAAGGGCGCCAGTGGCTGGTGAGCGGACAGCATGTCGTTATATGACGAAACAATGCCCAGGTTGGCACTGTTCATCAGTTTCAGTTGATTCTTGTCCTGCGGCCCGCAGGCGGCGAAGCCATGGGCCAGGTTGCCGCAGGACAGTTCGCCGCGATGCACGCCCTGGCGGTGCTGGTCCTGCATATGACGCTCATAGGCGGCGCGCCGCTCGGCCGAGCGCTCGCGAATGCGCTGGGTGACGCTGGAAACGGTGTCGTGAATAGCCATGGACAACCCCTAGTCACTGTCAGGTAAGCATGTGTGTAAAGTTACCAAAAAATTTACTTGAACGTCGCCATTCTTTGGGCCAGATTGTGCATAAAGCGTAGGATTATTTCATGGCGATTGCCTCTTGCTCCAACAGCCGCGCGAGAGGCGATCGCTTAGCGAGTTCACGCCACCACGTTGCTTTGAAGGAGGCCACCATGACACTGCGTGTCGCCATCAACGGGTTCGGACGTATCGGTCGCAACGTTCTGCGAGCGTTATATGAAAACGGTTATCGGGACCGCATTCAGGTGGTCGCCATCAACGATCTGGGCGATCCGGCGCTCAATGCGCATCTGCTCAAGCACGACAGCGTGCACGGTCATTTTAGTCACGCTGTCAGTCACGACGACGAGTCGCTGTCGGTCGACGGCGATCGAATCAGCACCCTCGCCCAGCGCGATCCCGCCCAGTTGCCGTGGCGCGAACTCAAGATCGATCTGGTGATGGAGTGCACCGGGCTGTTCACCAAGCGCGATGCAGCCGCCCAGCACCTCGAGGCCGGCGCCGAGCGGGTGTTGATCTCGGCGCCCGGTACCGACGTCGACGCCACGGTGGTCTACGGCGTCAACGACGGCATATTGACCGCCGAGCATCGCGTGGTTTCCAACGCCTCGTGCACCACCAACTGTCTGGCGCCGGTGGCCAAGGCGCTCAACGACGCGCTGGGCATCGAGAATGGCCTGATGACCACCGTGCATGCCTACACCAACGATCAGCACCTGTCGGACGTCTATCACAAGGATCCGTACCGGGCGCGTAGCGCGACCCAGTCGATGATCCCCACCAAGACCGGTGCCGCCGCCGCGGTGGGCCTGGTATTGCCGGAACTCGACGGCAAGCTCGACGGTCTGGCCGTGCGCATTCCGGTGATCAACGTCTCGCTGGTCGATCTGACCTTCACCGCCAGCCGCGAAACCAGCAAGGAAGAGGTCAACGCCATTGTCGAGAAGGCGGCGGCCGGTTCATCGATCCTGGCGGTCAACGCGCAGCCGCTGGTGTCGATCGACTTCAACCACGATGCCCATTCTTCCACGTTCGATGCCAACCATACTCGCGTCAACGACCGGCTGGTCAAGGTCATGGCCTGGTACGACAACGAGTGGGGCTTCTCCAACCGCATGCTGGATACCGCCTTGGCGATGCAAGCTACGGTTCGCTGAGTCAGGTCTTCCCACCAGGTGTGGCGGCTTGCCGGTGAGATCTCTTCGCGCTCTCACGGCTTCGCACGGATGTCGCATCGGCAGGCCGCCGCCATAGGCTGGCGTGCCAAGTCCGCCAACAAAGGTGCGCCGGGGGCCGATGGCATGACGGTGGACCAGTTGGCCGACCACCTGAAAACGCACTGGCCGACGCTGCGCGAGCGGCGGCTGGCCGGTGAGTACCCCCCCCAGCCCGGTCCGAGCCGTCGAGATTCCCAAGCCCAAGGGCGGGACGCGACAGCTCGGCATTCCCACGGTCACCGACCGGCTGATCCAGCAGGTGCTGACGCCGCTCTTCGATCCGGATTTCTCCGAGTCGAGCTACGGTTATCGCCCGAAGCGCAGCGCCCAGCAGGCCGTCTCGGCCATGAAGGCCCACGTTGAAGAGGGCCGCCGCTGGGTGGTCGATCTTGACCTGGAAGCCTTCTTCGACCGGGTGAACCATGACCTGCTGATGGCGCGGGTCGCGCGATGCGTCCACGATAAACGGGGGCTGCGCCTGATTCGTCGCTACCTGGAAGCCGGGATGTTCCAGGACGGCCTGGCCGCGCCACGCCGGCAGGGAACGCCCCAGGGTGGGCCGCTCAGCCCGCTGCTGGCGAATATCCTGTTGGATGATGTGGACTAGTTAGGATCGGTGTCTCCGCCACTTCACCCAATATAGGAACTGCTGGAGGGACCGCCTTCCTCCACAGGCGGTTTCGAAGCCGATAACCGCCCAGCATAGTTGCTGGCTCCCCGGGTGGCTAAACGAGATCCGAGAGCCAGCACCTGGCGTCCTCCACGGCAATACGGTAGCCCTTCCAGCCAGCCTCGCCATGCGTTTGAGCGCTTGAATTTTCTCTTCGATTGTTCTATAAAAGGAACATAGTCCATTTTAAGGAACGAAAGAAGTGCAGCATCTCGCCACTCTAGCCAGCAACCTGAAACGTGTTCGCCTGCACAGGGGGCTAACCCTCTCCGGCCTGGCCCAGCGCTGCGGTATCGCGAAATCCACGCTATCCAGGATGGAATCGGGCCAAGGAAACCCTACAATCGATACCTTATGGCTACTTGCCGACGCGCTTGGCGTGCCCTTCGGCGACTTGGTGGCCAATGATGGAAGCGGCCCAACCGAGCCTGGCGAGTTCAGCGGGCAGGGTGCGTCTGTTCGCTTAATCGAACGACATGATAGCAACCCGGTCGTCGAGACTTACCGTCTGGCACTGCCGGCCGGACACATCAGGCGCTCTGCACCGCATGCACCAGGCGTTCGCGAGCGGGTGGTGGTGCAACAGGGAAGCATGCTGGTGGGTGATGCCCTGCGCCCCCAGCGACTCAATCCTGGAGAATCCTGTGAGTATGCTGCAGACGTGGAACACCTCTACGGCGCATCGGACGAACCAGCCGTGGGAATCGTGTTCATCGAGTACCCCACTGATGCCAGCCACCTCCATCTCGTGGACCAAGCCATCGACTGGCCCGACACGCCGCAGGAATGGGAAGGCGCCCGCAGCCTGTTTCACCGGTTGGCGATCGAGACCTCCACCGGGCTCACGGGCAGCCTGCTACGTTTGCGCCATGCCCCAAAAGATAGCAACGATATAGGTGAGCAGGTCATCGAGCATGTCGGCTTGCGAGCAAGTGATGCCTGGCCAATCTACTGCGTGGCTGGCCACGACTCTCACGACGCCTTCTGGGCAGTCGTACCACTGACAACCACCTCGGCCTTTGTGGCCAGTCCTCTCGAGGGAGTTGACGATATTCTGGACGAGGCCAGACGGCTCGCGCGCCTGGCCGAATCTCCTTTCCTGCCTGACACCTCGGTCCGGTCGGAGAAACACCGTCACTCTCCATACATTGTCCTTGACTGCCTGACGAGTGAAGTCGCGTTACAGCGTGGCGACATAGCCTTGCCCGGCACGGTCACGCTCGAAGCCCCCTTCAATCGACACGCAACCTCTCAGGAAGCAGAAGCCTTTTCGAGCAGGATCGATTTCGACCACTACGCCGCCTATGAGTTAGTGCACCCAGCTTACGCTCGCCAGATGGTCGCTATGGCAGAGGACATCCTGGCCTTCGGCGGCGACTTGGCAACCGGCAACGCCATTGACATCGGCACGGGCCCGGGCACCGCCCTGCTGATGCTGACCGAGCTACTGCCAAGACTAAGGGTAACAGCCGTCGAACCCGATGACGTCGCCATCGCCCATCTCAAGGCGCTCTCGAAAGGACAAGAGCGTATCAAACCTCATCACGGGGATTTCCTTGCACTCGATACACCTCCGGCCAGCCAGAGGCTCCTGACCTCGGTGGGTGCCTCACATCACTTCAACACCCCCTTCATGCTCAAGAAGTGTCAGGAGCTTTTACAACCCGGTGGTCTGCTATGCGTGGCCGACGAGTTTCTTCCCGAATTTCATGATCGGGAGACCCGGCTGCGCGCCTTAGTTCTTCATCACAGTGCCTATATCCTGGCTAGCACAGCATGCCTGGAGCGCGCTGATCTCCGAGCATTTACGGCAGATACCCGAAGCTGCCACGACGATATTCGCCAGCCCCTCTGCCTGGCGGTACTCGAGGCGCAGCGCGGCTTGGTCAACGAAGCCGTCACGCGCTGCCGGAGCTTGCTATCCCGACTGAATAGTCAGGGTCTGGAACAGGCCGCTCACTGCCCGCTCGGCGTCTTCGTCAGATTCTTTCGACTAGAAATGCAAGCGATGGTGGCCGGCTTTGATTATGAGGTAGAGCGCAAGACGTATACTCGGCGCTTCCTGGAACTGGCTCGATTCAATGGGTTCGAGCTGCTGCATCATCGTCGCGTCTTTGCTACCACGGGTACAGATGACTGGCAAGGTGGTACTCATGTCTTCACCTTCCGTAGGCATGGGGGCGCACCATGAATGCCTTCCTGAGAGGGCTCGCTGGCAGTGCCTCCGTCGCTGCTGGCTATTTGCCCATCGCCTTTGGCTTCGGCCTGACCGCGCTACAGGCGGGGCTGTCGCCCCAGTCCACCCTGCTGATCTCCATGGTGGTATTCGCCGGCGCAAGTCAGTTCATCCTTGTCGCCCTGCTGACATCAGGAGCGGGGCTGCTCGGCACCCTCGTCGCCGTGCTGCTGATGAATGCCCGCCACTTGCTCTATGGCCCGGCTCTGATGCCACAGCTAATGGCCCAGGGAAAGCGGTACCCTACGCCCCTGCTGGCATTCGGTTTGACAGATGAGGTCTTCGCCACGGCAGCTGGACGTCTCGACCAGCTTGCGCCAGAGGATCGACAAGCGTGGCACCTGGGCCTGCAACTCGGTGCTTATGGCGCCTGGATGGCAGGCACGCTGATGGGTGTGACGTTCGGTGGAGAAATCGACCAGCTTCCTATCGCCCTGGCGGCGGCCCTGGAGTTCATCCTGCCGGCGTTGTTCTTCGTGCTGTTACTGGAGATCGGCGTACGGAAGTGGCTCGGCACTATTGTGGTTACGGTACTGGTTACAGCCCTGCTCCAGACGATACTGCCAAGCTATCACGCCCTCACATTGGGGATGCTGTTAGGAGCGGCCTCATCACAGCTCAGGAGGAAGCCATGCTCTCGACGCTCCACCTGACGATTCTGCTTGCCGGCATTGTCACCTTTCTGCTGCGGTGGCTGCCGGTCATGCAGCACTCAGTGCCTCGCCGCAACTTGCCAGGCTCCGTCAGGCAGCTGCTAGCGGCCATTGGACCTGCGGCATTGGCAGCGTTGCTGACGATCTCGCTATTTCCCATGTTGTTTGACTCCCCCTTCGCGCCACAGGACTGGAACATATACGTAGCACTATTGACTATTATCTTATGCAAGAATTTTTTTGGTGGCATCGCCATACCGACTGTCCTTGGAACGTTTTTTTATGGAATATCCACATATTTTATTAACGGCTTTTAATGTCTCAGGTCTTTCATGCCACCCATTAATATTATCCTGAATCCGTGATGCCGCCGCAGACACTCGCCCTGTCTCCACCAATGAGCGTTTTTTGAGCATTTGGATCGCATATCGATGGATGCGCTGGTCCATATCACCAAAAATTCCCGTGCTGAACGGTCCAGATAGCCTGATTTTGCCGGCTTTGCCCTCTGCCAGACACGGCCAGCCTGGCGATCGATGATCGCCACTCGCGCACCGCTGGTGGATAACCTCCGGCAGCTGGTCAGCAGGGCGACCCTCGCGGGTAACGCAGCCGGCTCCGCAGGGTGTTCAACACCCTCATGCGGCCAATGTCCTGCCCGACATCGAGGATGATCTGACGGGCCTTGTGGACTACCACGGCGGCACGATGGACCAGTTCCTGCAATACGGTGCGTATCCGGCGCCGCTTGGCGGGACGCAGCTCCAGGCCCTGGCACCAGCCTTCATTGCTCAGATAGGCGGCGATCGACGTGTAGCCATCGACCTTCTCCTTCCGGGCGTCCACCTCGCTGTTTCGTCTCGAACTGATCGAGAGCGATACGCTGCGCGAGCGAGCTACGAAGATCCTTGCC
>NZ_JAIRBP010000023.1:0-57637 GCF_021151495.1 Halomonas sp. IOP_31
CTGCGTCCGGTGTGCTATCAGAATCTGCCCGACGCGCTGCGTCCCGAAGCGCTCAAGGAGGCCAATCCGCTGGGCCTCAAGCGGCTTTACGACGGAAGGCGCGAAGGCTGAGCGGCGCGAGTGATGCATGACCCGACGGGATGGCTTCGGCCGTCCCGTCGTTCTATAAGCCTCCTTTTACTGCGATTGGCGGCGTACTAACGTCCGTTCTCATCAAGAGGTTGCTCGGTCAACTCCCGCAAGTGCTCGATCAACGCCTGCGCTGCCGTCGACAGCGGTTCGTCACGCCGAGTAATGATCCCGTAATAGTCGAGAGGTTTGCCGATGATGCGCTCGAGCAGCACATATTGGCCACTTTCCAGCGGTCGCCGCAGTATCGAATGCGGCAGTACCGCCAGCATGTCGGAATTCAGCAGGAGCTGCAGGGTGGCCTGGATGGACGTGGTTTCGACGATATCACTGGGCGAGGCGATGCCCTCCGCCGCCAGCGCCGCCTCGAACACACCGCGCATCGGGCTGGTCATTGGATGCAGGATCCACGGCCAGCGACTGAGGTTTTCAATATCCGGCATGCCATGGCCTGTCGCCAGCGGGTGACCTTGACGAACCACGACACGCAGCGGCTCGTCACGCAAGGGCTCGAAGTCGAACTGATTATGCTGGTCGACATGGGTCAGGCGGCCGATCACCAGATCGAGCCGCTTGTATTCGAGTTCGGTCAATAAACGATCGCTGGTCTGCTCTTGCAGGCTAATCGACAGCCGGGGTCTCTGGCGCTTGAGTCGCGCAATCGCCGCCGGCAGGATTTCCGGCGCCGCTGCGACAATCGCACCGATCAGCAACTGCCCGTACCCCCCCTCGCGTAGATCATTGATATCACTGACCAGCCGATCCGCCTCGTTGAGCATAATGCGAGCATGACGTACGACATGCGCTCCCAGCTCCGTCAGGATCATGGCTCGCGGTTGGCGCACGAATATTGCAAAGCCGAAGAAGCCTTCGAGATCCTTGAGTATCTTGCTGGCCGCCGGCTGGCTGAGATGCATCCGGCGCGCCGTTACATGCATGTTGCGACTGTCTGCCAAGGTGGTCAGTAGCACGAGATGCTTGAACCTTAACCAACCGGTCAGTTGGATCGACGTATCCGGGGGCATGAGATTTTGCGCCGGCAATGGTACAGCCTAAACGATAACCCAAGGTAATCGGTAGCACAAAAACTTCAATTGGCCGTTATTGAACGACAAGCCTAGCCTAAACGAGGCGTGCTCGCCAAACCCATGGTGGCTAACACTTTTCCTAACAGCCAGGTAACGCCTGCAATGACCCAGATCATCCATCTAGAAGCCAGAGACGTCCGCTTTCCCACCTCGCGACAGCTCGATGGCTCGGATGCCATGAACGAGGCGCCGGACTATTCGGCGACCTATGTCACGCTCACGACCGACGCCGACGACGCCCATCAGGGACACGGCCTGACGTTCACCATCGGCCGCGGCAACGATGTCTGCGTCATGGCCGTCGAGGCCCTGGCCTCGCGTATCGTGGGGCGCGATCTCGAGGCCATCACCGCCGAGATGGGAGCGTTCTGGCGCGACCTCACCAGCGGCGACAGCCAGCTGCGCTGGCTGGGGCCGGAGAAGGGCGTGATGCACCTGGCCGCCGCCGCCATCGTCAATGCCGTGTGGGACCTGTGGGCGAAGCGTGAAGGCAAGCCGGTATGGAAGCTGTTGGTCGACATGACCCCGGAGCAGCTGGTCCGCTGCCTGGACTTTCGCTTCGTCACCGATGCCCTTACGCCGCAGGAGGCCATCGCCCTGCTCAAGCGCCGCGAGGCCGGCAAGGCAGAACGCGAGGCCCACATGCGCGCCGAGGGCTATCCCGCTTACACCACCTCCGCCGGTTGGTTAGGCTACTCCGAGGACAAGATGCGCCGCCTGGCGCGCGAGGCGCTGGCCGAGGGCTGGACGCACTTCAAGCAGAAGGTCGGCGGCAATCTCGAGGAAGACCGTCAGCGTGCGCGCATCCTGCGCGAGGAGATCGGCTGGGATCGAGCACTGATGATGGACGCCAACCAGATGTGGGAAGTCGACGAAGCCGTCGCCAACATGCGTGATCTGGCCGAGTTCGACCCGCTGTGGATCGAGGAACCCACCAGCCCCGACGACATCCTCGGTCACGCCGACATCCGTCGCCGCCTGGCCCCTATCGGGGTCGCCACCGGCGAGCATTGCCATAACCGGGTGATGTTCAAGCAACTGCTGCAAGCCGGCGCCATCGACTATTGCCAGCTCGATGCCGCGCGTCTCGGCGGGCTCAACGAAGTGATCGTGGTCATGCTCCTGGCCGCCAAGTATGACGTGCCGATCTGCCCCCACGGCGGCGGCGTGGGGCTCTGCGAGTACACCCAGCACATTTCGCTGTTCGACTACATCGCCGTGTCTGGCTCGCTGGAAGGGCGCATTCTCGAATACGTCGATCACCTCCACGAGCATTTCGTCGATCCGGTGCGCATCCAGCATGGGCGCTACCGGGTAACCGAGGCGCCGGGATACAGCATCACCATGCATGAGAAGTCCCTTTCGCATCATTGTTATCCCGACGGTGAGGCCTGGACTTCATCACAGGAGCTCAATCAATTGGCCGACTACGACTAATGGTCAAGTCACACCGGGGACATCTGGGTGTATGTTCAACATTCAGGTAGCCCAAAGCAGACATGCTGTTGGCAGCTTGCCCAGGAAACAGGAAACAGGAATTTTTTATCGTTAGGTCATGATGATATTGGTGTCATTCATGACCCATGTACCAGCACTAACCATCAGTTCCAGGAGGACAGGATGACAATAACCACAACGACTCGCTTTGTTTCCATCGTTGGCGGCGCGTTTATCGGACTCACCGCGCTAGGCGCCTCCGCGGCGACCGAGATGCCGCCGTTACCGGAAGTCACCGGCGACAAGGTCGAGGCCGAAGGCAATTTCAATATCAAGTTCAGCATCGGCACCACGAAATCGGGCGCACAATACCGCGGCCTCGAGTATTTCGAGAAAATCGTCGAGCAACGCAGCGGCGGCGACATCCAGGTCGAGCTCTTCCCCGGCGCGCAGCTAGGCGACGATCTTCAAGCTACCAGCGCCCTTCAAGCCGGCACCCTGGAAATGACCATGCCGTCTACGTCACCGCTGGTGAACATGTTCCCGAAATTCGCGGTCTTCGACTTACCCTTCTTGTTTCCGAAGCCGGAGATGGCGGATGCCGTGCTCGATGGCGAAATCGGCCAACAAATGCTCGAAGACGCTTCATCAAAGGGCTTGGTCGCCATCGGCTGGGGCGAGAACGGCTACCGCCAATTGACCAATAGCCAGCGCCCCGTCGACAGCCCTGACGATCTCGAAGGCCTCAAGATCCGCACCATGCAGAATGAAATTCATATGGATATCTGGCGGACACTGGGCGCCAACCCAACGCCGATGTCCTTCGCGGAGTTGTTCACGGCGCTTGAGCAAGGGGTCGTCGACGGCCAGGAAAACCCCTGGATCACTATCAAGTCTTCGAAGTTTAATGAAGTGCAAGACTACGCCACTGAAACCAACCACGTATACACACCATTTATCACCCTGGTGTCCAAGCGTTTCTGGGACCGCCTGCCGGAAGAATATCAGCAATTGCTGCGCGACGCGGCGACCAAGATGGGCAACTACCAGCGTGACGTCAGCCGTACGCTGAACGATCAGATAAAACTGGACCTGAAGGATTCAGGCATGCAGATCACCGAACTTACCGACGAGCAGATCAAGGTCTTCCAGAACAAGCTGGAGCCGGTCTATAAAAACTGGCGCGACGAGATTGGCGGCGAATTGATCGACCAAATTCGCACCAAAGTACAGCAGGCGCAAGCGCAGCAATAAGTCGCCCCAAACCAATACCACAAGCCTACGGGGAAGGGTGGCAACGCCCTTCCCCATTTCAGCATCATTCGTCAGCTCCCCTCTGGAGGCTTCATGAAGTCACGTTCGGGTAATGATTACTTGAATAAGTTGATAAGCGGCTTGGATATCATCATTGGACTCCTCGTCATTGGCGTAGTCATCACTGTGTCGATGAATGTCATTGGCCGCTTCGTATTCAACTACTCCTTTGCCTGGGCGGCGGAAATATCACGATTGCTCTTTATCTGGATGGTGCTGCTAGGCGCTGGCATCGCCAGCCTGACCAACGAACACGTCGCCGTGACCCTGTTCAAGGACAAGGCGCCGCCTGCCCTGCGTAAAATCTTTGCATTGCTATCGGCGACGATCATCTACGCGGTGTGTATCAGTATCTTCGTCGGCTTCGACGACATCCTTTCGGGCTACGTAAGCTCGACCCCGTTCCTGGCCATACCCCAGACAGTGCTCTATAGCGCGATGGTGGTCATGGCGGTGCTCACCGTCATCGGCAACAGCCTTTTTCTCTATAACGTCTTCAAACGAGGTGCGGCATGATCCTATGGAGCATACTCTTGGGGCTGCTCGCCTGCATCGTGATCGGCATGCCAATCTCGTTTGGCTTGGCCGCGATCAGCCTTTTCATCTTTTATGTCGCCGATTATGGACTGACCACCCTCGTCTCGCAGGCCGTCAACGGGCTGGATTCCTTTCCCTTGCTGGCCATTCCCTTGTTCATCCTCGTCGGCGAGGTGATGAGTTCGGGCGGCATCGCCAAGCGCCTGGTACGCCTGGCCAGCGCCATGGTGGGCTTCATCGCCGGCGGCCTGGGCCAAGTCACCGTATTGACGTCAATGTTCTTCGGCGGCATCAGCGGCTCCGCCGTAGCGGATGCCTCGGCGGTAGGCAGCATGATGATCAACCCGATGAAGCAACACGGCTATTCGGGACCACGCGCCACCGCCATCGTCGTCGCCGCCTCGGTGGTGGGTATCATCATTCCCCCATCAATTCCGATGATACTGTTCGGAGTGGTGACCGGCACCTCGATTTCGCAGCTCTTCATGGCCGGTATCGTGCCGGGTATTCTGATCACCATGGGCCTGGCCCTGGCGACGTACTTCCAGTCCAAGAAGACCGGCGCCGCTCAACCGTTCGATTTCCAGGAACTCGTCGCCGCACTCAAGGACTCGGTGCTCGCGTTGCTGCTGCCGTTCATCATCGTCGGGGGTATTCTCAGCGGCGTCTTCACACCCACTGAAAGCGCCGCCATCGCGCTACTCTATGCTGTTGGCGTGTCAATGTTCATTTACCGCAGCCTGACGCTCAAGGGTTTCTTCGCATTATGCGTTTCCACGGGCCGCTTGACCGGGGTGGTCCTGCTGCTGCTGGCATTTGCCAGCGTGCTGGCTTGGTTGCTGACTGCCAACCTGATTCCTCAGCAGATCGTCGTCATGCTCTCGGAGTTTTCCCAGAACAAGTACGCCATCCTCAGCGTATTGATGCTGTTTCTACTGGTTGTAGGCTTCTTCATGGACCTGACCCCGGCGATGGTCATCCTGGCGCCCTTGATGACGCCCGTAGTGGTCAAACTCGGCATCGATCCGGTCTACTTCGGGGTGATGATGTCGTTCATCCTGGGCATCGGCCTCATCACACCACCGGTGGGCACTGTGCTTTACGTAGGATGCGGGGTCGGCAGGGTCAGCCTGGAAGACCTGGTCAAGAGCCTGCTTCCCTACTACTTCACGTTGATTGCGTTGCTCATCGCGTTTCTGGCCTTTCCCGGCATAGTGCTCTGGTACAAATAGCATTTTGGAACAAGTGACTTGGTACCAATAACGCGCTGCATAAACGACATGACAGTGGAGCAAGAAATCACATGCCCATCGCCACGGCGGAACTGCATTGCTTTCTCAGCGACTTGCTCGGCAACGGCGGGGTTATCGACGCCCCCTCGGAGTTTCCTCGTTATACCAACGACTGGGCCGGCGACAAGCGCGGCGACCCCTGGATGGTTGCCCGCCCCAGCACCACCGAACAGGTCGCCGAGATCGTCACATTCTGTCATCGCCACCAGATTCCCATGGTGGCGCAGGGCGGCCATTCCGGCCTTGTCGGCGGTGCGCAACCCGACCCTGAACACCGCGAGCTGCTGATCAGTCTCGAGCGACTGAACAAGATTCGCGCTATCGATCCCATTAATTTCAGCATGAGCGTCGATAGCGGCTGCATCCTGCAGAACGTCAAGGATGCCGCCGAAGAGACCGACTGCTATTTCCCGCTCGCTCTCGGCGCACAGGGTAGCTGTCAGATCGGCGGCAACGTCTCCACCAATGCCGGCGGCCTCAACGTGCTGCGCTACGGGATGATGCGCCAGCTGGTACTGGGCCTGGAGGTGGTACTGCCCGATGGCCGGATCTGGAACGGTATGCAGGCCCTGCACAAGGACAATCGCGGCTACGATCTCAAGCAGTTGTTCATCGGTGCCGAAGGCACGCTGGGCATTGTCACGGGGGCCGTGCTCAAGCTCGTACCGCGCCCGCAGACGAGCCGCACCGCGCTGATCGCCGTGCCGGATATCGGCTCGGTGCTGGCGCTGTACGCTCAGGCACGGCGCAGTTGCTGCGACCTGCTCTCGGCATTCGAGTTGATTCCCCGCGTATGCATGGAGCTGGCATTCGAAGCGGCGCCGGACTTGCCCGACCCGCTTGGCGATGCCCATCCCATCTATGTGCTGCTGGAAGTCTCGGCCAGTGGTCCCGTAGATATAGATGCCATGATCGAGCATCTCTTCGAGACCGGCGCGGAAAAGGGTCACGTGCTGGATGGCGTGCTCGCCAGCAGCGAGACACAGGCGGCGCAGCTATGGCAGATTCGCGAAAGCATGCTGGAAGGCCAGCAGATGCGCGGTGAGCATTTGCGTACCGATATCTCGCTGCCGATTTCCGCTCTGACGGCGTTCTGCGAAGCGGCCCATCAAGCCATGCTGCAACGCTCGCCGGAGACACAGGTCCTCATGTATGGCCATATCGGCGATGGCAATTTGCATTTCAACCTCTTGCCACCTGCAACACTCGGCCTCGAGGCAAAGAAGGCCCTGCTGCATGAATTGGAGGAAGTGCTGTTCGAGCTTGTTGATACCCATCACGGCAGCATCAGTGCCGAACATGGCATCGGGCGCGTCAAGCAGGCGCCCTATCTAGCCGGTCTGTCGCTCGTGGAGCACGAGCTTCTAGAGGGCATCAAACGACTCATCGACCCCGGCGAAATCATGAACGCAGGGCGCATCTTGCCACGCCACGCCTGAGAGACGGGGACGATTGGCCGTTGCTCCCCTTGGCCACATGGGCGCTATTTCAGTTAGACGAAAGCAATTCCTCGCAGGCCATCAGCAAGTGGCAAGTCGCTAGCGGGTGGATCATACTCGAAGTATAGTCATGCTATTATCCTGTCATACAATAACGATACCATGATGAGGCCACCATGCGACTTCGAGACAAGACGGCATTGATCACCGCGGCCGGCCAAGGCATTGGCCATGCCACGGCTCTGCGCTTCGCCACCGAAGGCGCCCGCGTCATCGCCACCGATATCGACCCCGACAAGCTTGAATCCCTCGCCGCATTGCCCGGCATCGAGATACGCCATCTGGATGTGCGCGACACTGCTGCCATTCAGACCCTGGCCGAGGAGCTGCCCGCCGTGGACGTGCTCTTCAATGTTGCTGGCCATGTCGCCAGCGGCTCGCTGCTAGAGTGCGACGAGGCCGACTGGGAATTCTCCCTGGCACTCAACGTGACGGCCATGTACCGCATGATCCGTGCGTTCCTGCCCGGCATGCTCGACCAGGGCGGGGGCAGCATCATCAACATGGCGTCAGTGGCATCAAGCCTCAAGGGCGTGCCCAATCGCTTCGCCTATGGCACGAGCAAGGCCGCCGTGCTCGGATTGACCAAGTCGGTGGCGGCGGATTATCTGAGCCAGGGGGTACGCTGCAACGCGATCTGCCCGGGCACGGTCGCCTCACCATCGCTGATGGAACGCATCGCCGACCAGGCCAGCCGCCAGGGACGCACCCAGGACGAGGTCTATGGCGAGTTCGTCGCACGCCAGCCGATGGGACGGCTGGGCACGCCCGAGGAAATCGCGGCACTGGCCACCTATCTCGCCGTGGACGAGTCGGCCTATACCACCGGTACCTTTTCGGTCATCGATGGCGGCTGGCTGGCCTGACCCTGCTGGACATTCACTCGACCACAAGGAATCCCAACGCATGAAACTGCTGCGCGTCGGCCCTTCGGGCCAGGAAAAACCCGCCCTGCTCGCCGAGGACGGTACCCTTCGCGACCTGTCCGGGCAGATCGACGACCTCGCCAGCGACGTGCTGGCGCCCGCGCGACTGCACGATCTGGCGGCGCTGCCGACCGACAGCCTTCCCGTGATCGGCGCCGATACCCGCATCGGCCCCTGCGTCGGCCAGGTCGGCAAATTCATCTGCATCGGCCTCAACTACTCCGACCATGCGGCGGAAACGGGTGCCGCAGTGCCCAGCGAGCCGGTGATCTTCAACAAGTGGACCAGCGCCATCTGCGGCCCCAACGACAATGTGAAGATTCCGCGCGGCTCGCAGAAGACCGACTGGGAGGTCGAACTCGGCGTGGTGATCGGCAAGGCCGGTCGCTACATCGATGAGGTCGACGCCATGAGCCATGTCGCCGGATACTGCGTGGTCAACGACGTCTCGGAGCGCGAATTTCAGCTCGAGCGCTGCGGCAGTTGGGACAAGGGCAAGGGCTGCGATACCTTCGGCCCATTGGGCCCATGGCTGGTGACCCCTGACGAGATTGCCGATCCGCATGATTTGAGTATGTGGCTCGAGGTCGACGGCAAGCGCTATCAGCATGGCACTACGCGCACCATGGTCTATCAGGTGCCGTTTCTGATTAGTTACCTGAGCCGCTTCATGAGCCTGCAGCCGGGAGACGTGATTTCCACCGGCACGCCTCCCGGGGTGGGCATGGGTCAACAACCGCCCGTCTATCTCAAGCCGGGCCAGCAGATGCGCCTGGGCATCGACGGTCTGGGCGAGCAGTGCCAGCGCGTCGTCGCCGACGACTGAACCAGAGCCGGCCTGTCCCTTCGCCCCGGGCAAGCCGATAGGAGCCAGCATGAGCCAGACCATCGCCAGCGATACCTTCCAGCGGCCCAGCCTGCGCGTGCATGCCGCCGACAACGTTCATGTCGCCCTCAAGGACTTGCCCGCCGGGATCGAGATCGAGGACAACGGCCGTAGCGTGCGCCTGACCGAGGCCATTCGCCACAAGCACAAGTTCGCCCTGCGACCACTGGCTGTGGGCGATCTGGTGATCATGTACGGCGTCACCGTCGGCCGGGTCACCCAACCCATCGCCGAAGGCGGGGCGATCACCACCGGCAACCTCGAGCACAGCACCGACAGCGACCATGCCCAGGCGCGCCGAGCGCATTGGAACGCACCGGATGTCAGCCGCTTCCTGGGTGTCACCTTCGACGGCTATCAGCGTCCCGACGGTCGGGTCGGCACGGCCAACGTCTGGGTCGTGGTGCCGCTGGTGTTCTGCGAAAACCGCAATATCGAGGTGCTGCGCCAGTGCGTCGCCGACGCGCTCGGCGAGGATCCCTATCGCAATTACAAGCGCATGGCCCGCGAGATGCTGCATGGCCAGGCGAGCGGATCGCCTGCTGACCAGTCACCCGACGAGCGCCTGTTTCCCAACGTCGACGGCGTACGCTTTTTGACCCACACCCTGGGCTGCGGGGGTACCGACGACGACGCCCTGGCACTGTGCCAGCTGCTGGCCGGCTACATCTGTCATCCCAACGTGGCCGGTGCGACCGTGCTCAGTCTGGGCTGCCAGAAGGCACAGATCGATATGCTCAAGCAGGCCATGGCCGAGCGCGATCCCGAGGGGCTGCGTCCGGTACATTACTTCGAACAGCAGGCCTCGCGCAGCGAGGACACCCTGATCCGCGAGGCGCTGACCACCATCTTCGATGGCCTGAAGGAAGCCAACCGGATCACGCGCCAGCCAGCGTCGCTGGCGGAGCTCACCATCGGCGTCGAGTGCGGCGGTTCCGACGGCTTTTCGGGGCTGTCCGCCAATCCGACGGTCGGCGCCGTCATCGATCGCCTGGTCACCTTGGGCGGCAGCGGCATCCTTAGCGAGTTTCCCGAGCTGTGCGGCGTCGAGCATGAGCTGATTTCGCGCTGCCGCGATGACCAGATCGCCGGGCGTTTCCGCTCGCTGATGGATGCCTACCAGGCGCATGCCGCCGCCGTCGGCGCGCATTTCTCCATGAACCCCTCACCGGGCAACATTCGCGACGGCCTGATCACCGACGCGATGAAGTCTGCCGGGGCCGCCAAGAAAGGCGGCGACAGCCTGGTGGTCGACGTGCTCGACTACACCGAGCCCGCCGTACGCAAGGGGCTCAACCTGCTGTGCACGCCGGGCAACGACGTGGAATCCACTACGGCCCTGGTCGGCTCCGGCGCCAATCTGGTGATTTTCACGACCGGCCTCGGCACGCCGACCGGCAACCCCATCGCGCCGGTGCTGAAGGTCTCCAGCAACAGCGAGATGGCCCAGCGTCTGCCTGACATCATCGACTTCGATGCCGGCCCGATCATCCGCGGCGAGGCGCAGATCGCCGAGCTGGCCGATGAATTGCTGCAGCTATGCATCGATACCGCCTCGGGACGCTACCGACCCAAGGCGGTACAGCTGGGGCAATACGACTTCATCCCGTGGAAACGGGGCGTGTCGCTGTGATGCCAACGAAGAGAGGACGGTCGATTCGTCCTTTCTTTTGATTGTGATTGTCTATTCCTATCCTGAATCGGACAATCTCTCCTTGAGCTGGCGATAGGTTCCGTAGTGGCGGTCGAGGTGACGCCGCATTGCCGTTTCGGCGGCATCCGGGTCGCCGGAAGCAATGGCTTGGACAATTTCAGTATGGGCCTGCAAGGCGGCATGATCCTCGCCGTCGCGCTGCAATACCTGGGCACGCCGGTCATCGAGCCACTCCGACAAGGCATCGTGCACGGCGTTGAAGATCGGGTTGCGGGCGATGGATGCCAATACACCGTGGAAATCGTTGTCGCTGCGCTTGAAGCGTGCCTCGTCGCCCAGCGACTCGCGATTTTCCGCCACCGCCCGCTGCAGATTGTCAAGGTCTTCGCGAGATGCATGCGCGGCGGCATAGCGGGCCAGCGAAATCTCGAACATGGCCCGAGCTTCCTGAAAGTATTGCTGCCCTTCCGACTTGGAGAGCAGTTGCCGGGTCACGCCCGACAGACGCGCCATCACGGCTTCGGCGGTGGGCCGGATGACGCGCGCGCGGGTACCGCTGTTGATGGCGATCAGCCCGAGGCGCTGCAGGTAGAACAACGCTTCGCGAACCGCCGGGCGACCGACGCCGAATTGCTCCATCAGCGCGCGTTCGGCGGGCAACTGGTCGCCTTCCTTGAAACGCCCTTCGAGAATGTCTTTCTCGAGTTGCTCGGCCACCTGTTCGGAGAGCGTCTTGCGCTCCACCTTGTATCTCGTCATTCGTTACGACTCCTCGCCAAACGCATCTGCTGCCCAATGGTACTGCATGCGGCCTATACCAGCATCGGCGATGGCAACTCGAGCGTTTCCGCCAGTTGGCGGTACGCAGCCAGATTGGCCGAATCAAGGGGAATGCCTTCGGCATCGCGCCGAGCCTGACAGCGCCATTCGCGATCCCCCGGGGCCAACACTTGCCGGCCTGCCAGCGCGGGCTGGGCACGCAGATCCTCGAGATACGCCCGCATGGAACGTTCGTATGTCGCCCGATCACTGAACGCGCCAGGGTGCATGACCAGAAAGAAATGCCCTACGCCACGTGGTGTCGACATGTCCTCGCCGGTCATCGGCAGCATGCGAAAGCCGTGAATCATGCCGGTCAGCGTGGCGCTGAGGACGTCCACCATGCCGGCCAGCCCGGCACCCTTGAAGCCGAAGTCGGCACCGCCCAACGGCAATAGCGACGCGGCCCGTTGCGCATCGGTGGTCAATTCGCCATGAGCGTCGACCACCACATTGGGGGGTAGCGTCCGGCCGATGGCCCGGTACTGCTTGACCCGGTTCCACGGGATCGAGCTGGTCGCCATGTCGAGCAGGTAGGGCAGGCTGTCCGGGACCGGTGCCGCAAAGGCGATGGGGTTGGTGCCATGAAAGGGCGTCTGGCCCTGATGCAGGCTGACCAGGGCATCGGCATTGCACAGCGACAGGCCGATGTAGCCGCGCCGCGCCGCGGCCAGCGCATAGCAGCCGGCGGCGCCGAAGTGCGATGAGTTGCCTACGGCTACCGCACCGATGCCTGCCGTCTCGGCCAGTTCGATGGCATGCTCGATGGCCCGGTAACCGGCCAAATGGCCGAAGCCGTCATCGGCGTCCAGGTAGCCCGTGGCCGCCAGGCGACGTGTGAACGTCAGCGTCGGCCGTCTCTTGACCCGCCCCCCTTTCACCGCCTGTACGTAATGCGGCAACAGGCGCAGCCCATGGCTGTCGGTACCCATGCGCGACGCCGTCACCAAGGCACGGGTGACGGCCTCCGTCGAAGCCTCGTCGATTTCACAGCGCAACAGCACGCGCTGCATGAAATCTTCCAGTTCGCTAACGGCAATACGCGCCACAATGTCTTCTGACATGGGATCCGAGTTCCTCAGCGATAGATCAGTTCGGGCAGCCACATGGACAGCGCCGGAATGAAGGTCACCATCAGCAGCGCAACGATCAGCGGCACGAGAAACGGCAGCGTGCCGCGCATGCAGCGTTCGAAAGGAATGTTCGAGACTCTCGACAGCACGTAGAGCACCATGCCGACAGGCGGCGTCAGCAGGCCGATCATCAGGTTAAGGATCATGATCACCCCGAAGTGGACCGGGTCGACACCGGACGCCACCGCCAGCGGCAGCAGCACCGGCACCAGGATAGTAATGGCGGCAATGGTTTCCATGAAGCAGCCGACGATGAGCAGCACGACATTGATAATGATCAGGGTGGCCACAGGGTTATCGGCAAGGGGACCGAGCAGGCCAACCACTTGCTGAGCAACCTGATTGCTGGTCAGGATCCAGGCAAAGATGGAGGCGCCGGCGACGATCAGCAAGATCACCGCGGTCGTTTCGATGGTTTCCATACTGACCTGGAACAAGCGCCGCCAGGTCAGGATGCGATACACCACGCCACCCAGAAAGAGCGCATAAACCACGGCGGCGATCGCAGCTTCAGTGGGAGTAAAGACACCCGTCATGATGCCGCCGACGATGATTATCGGGGTAAACAGCGACGGTATGGCGCGCTTGAAAGTCTGCCATAGCACCGACCACGAGAAAGCCGCGTCACGCTGATAGCCACGCCGCCTTGCCAGGAAGAATATCATCAGCATCAGCGCAAGGCCCATCAGCAGCCCGGGGATCAAGCCGGCCACGAACAACTGGCCCACCGATACCGAAGCCATGACACCATAGATCACCATCGGCAGACTGGGCGGAATGATGGGACCAATGGTCGATGACGCCGCTGTGATGCCCACCGCAAATTCCTGATCGTAACCGGCATCGCGCATTGCCTTGATCTCGATGGTGCCCAGACCGCCGGCATCGGCCACGGCGGCACCCGACATGCCGGAGAAGACGATGCTGGCACCGACGTTGACGTGACCCAGGCCGCCACGCATCCAGCCCATCAGCGCCTTGGCAAAGTCGAAAATACGGTTGGTGATGCCGCCGTTATTCATCAGATTGCCGGCGAGTATAAAGAAGGGGATGGCCAGTAGCGGAAAGCTATCGATACCGCTGATCATGCGCTGAGCGACCACCACCTCGGGCACGCTCCCGCTCAACACCACATAGAGCAGACTGGCTCCCCCCAGGCAGACGGCAATCGGCACGCCAAGTACCAGCAGGGTGAAAAGCATGACGAAGAGAAAAAGCAAATACTGCTCGGTAAGTGCCAGGGCGATGCAGCCGAGGATGGCAAGCGCCGCGACCACCGGTGATACCAGAGCGCCGCGCCCCCTCAGGGCCAGGATATTGGACATGGACAGGCTCTCTCGGTCGACGTTATCACTGTGAATCCAGCAACTCGCTGGTACCGCTTTGCCAGTGGCGGATGGCTACCTGGATGGCGCGCACCAGCATCAGCACGAACCCCAGCATCACGATGTAATAGAGATAGCTCTTGGGGATATCCACGGAGGCCATCAGCGCCGTGGTCAGGTCAGCCAGCTTGAAGGTGAGCCAGGTCATGGCGGCAAAGAAGGCGATGTTGGCCAGATCCACCAGTGTCGAAGCTGTACGGGCCATCCAGAACGGCATGTAGCGATAGAAGAACTCGACGGCGATCTGGGAGCCCTTGCGCACTGTCATGGCAGCGCCCATGAAGCCCACCATTACCAAGAGGTAGCGCGCCATTTCCTCTGTCCAGGCGATGGAGTTTCCGAGTACATAGCGGCTAAAGAACTGGACAAAGACATCCAGCGCCAATAACCAGAATACTCCTAACGTCAGGTAGTCCTCCAGGCCATGGTCCCTCGCGTTGAAGGGAGCTTCCTCGGGCAAGTTTAAGGCGGTCGCCGCGTCTCGATCTGCTTGGTTCATGTCAGATTCCCACGCACCACTCCCAACTTGGGGGTGGTGCGATATTCAGGATTTAACAGGAGAATTACTGGCCGATAGCCTGCAGACGGTCGAAGGTTTCCTTGTCCCAAGTCGCGGCATCGCCATTGAGATAAGGCAGGACCGCCTCCCGGAAGGGCTTGGTATCCACTTCATTGACGGTCACGCCCTGATTCTCGAACCACGCCACCAGGTCCTCCTCGGACTGACGCACGTCATCGGTAATCTTTTCGGCGGCTTGCTTGTATACGTCGCGGAAGATCTGCTTGTCCTCATCCGACAGGCGGTTCCACAGCGGTCCGCCGGCGATGGTCAGCAGCGAGTCGGTGATATGCCCGGTGAGGTTGATATAGTCTTGAACCTCGTAGAATTTCTTGGCTTTGATGGTGAGCAGGGGGTTCTCTTGCGCGTCGACCACGCCCTGCTGCAGAGCCAGATAGACTTCAGAAAAGGCGATAGGGGTGGGGTTGGCGCCGACTGCCTCGGGGAACAGCATGTACATGGGAGCGTTGGGCGTGCGGATCTTCAGATTCTGCATGTCCTCAGGCGTGTTGATCGGCTTATTGGAAGTGACGTGGCGTTTGCCGTAGTAGTTCAGCGCCAGCGGCACATTGCCGGTGGCGTCCTGGTAGCCTTGAGCGATCTCCTTGAAAAGATCGCTATTGGCATAGGCTTGCCAGTGATCGAAGTCGCGGAACATGTAAGGCGCACCGGCAATGCCGATAGGACCGTAGAAGCGCCCGGCGAACTGATTGCCTGTGTAGATCAGGTCCACGGTACCGAGCTGTAGTGCCTCGTTGATATCCGCTTCCTTGCCCAGCGATGAGGCCGGATAGACCTCTATGGTATAGCGGCCGTCTGTACGCTCCTCGATCTGCTCCGCTGCCCACAGGGCCCACTTCTGATAGGGCGTCGAGGTCTCGTACACGTGGGCGAATTTCAGCGTTTCGGCCTGGGCCTGGGTTGCACCGGCCAGGCTGACGCCACCCGCGACCAGTATGGCGGTTATCAGCCGGGGCAGCTTGAACTGACGTTGTGGCTTGTCGCTCATCTTGTACTCCTACATTCGTTGGATTTGTTTTATTGGTAGCGGAATCGGTGGTACCCGCGTGCTTAACTGCACATATGGCTGTATACGTATCATACCAGCAGCTTCAAATTAGTCCTTGCCGCAGCGACGCGCAAGCACTGCAAAGCCTTGCGGCGCTCGCCTTTAGTGGAAGTCGCGGTGCAAGCGCTTTAACAAGTCCGGTGTCCCAAAGCCGCCGGCCTTGGTCATCACCAAGCGATGCGGATCTCCATCGAGGTGCCCCAAGGCCACGCCCGGCGCCCATTCCCCCGCCAGCACGACTTGCCTGGCCCCTAGATGTCCGAGGACGGCCATGGCCGTGTCGCCACCGGTCAGGAACAGCAACGGGTTGCGACCCGGCTCGCCAGCCAGCAATCCACTGACGCAACGCGCCATGCCCCGGGCGACCTGCTCTGCAGTGAAACGTGCCGACGGCTGGCGTTCGGGCATAACCAGGCGCTGCTGCGCCGGACCGGGTGCTAGCCCCTCGTCGTCCATGGCATGCATGACCGGTAAATCCGGCGCCGCCTCGCACAAGCAAGCAACCTGGCGGCGCGCCTGATCACAGCGCGACCCGACAACCAACAGCAGGGCATCCACGGGAGGCGACAGACGCGCCTCAGCTGCCGGAAACAGGCTTCTCGACAATGCTTCGGTCAGCCCCGATGCCCCGACAGCCAGCCAGCGCCGCGGGTATTCGAGCAGACGCTGGGCCAGCGCCTGGAGATCGGCGTCGCTCACGGCATCCACAATCGCGTCGGGCTCACCCGACACGCTGCCTGCCGGCAGGCTCGGAACAGCTAGCCCCCCGCGCTCGAACAGGGTCGCCAGTGGCTCGACGGGCGGCGCCGAGCGTGCATCCCGCCCAGAGTCCGACGCCGTCAAAGGCTCGTCATGCACATAGACCTGACCGCCACGCAGCGTGCGTCCCTGGACGGGGACGGCGGGACACACCAGCAGCCCACGTCCACTACTGCGCCGCGCGGCCAGACATTCCGCGACGACGTTACCGCGCAGCGTCGAGTCGACTTTCTTGAAAAGAAGGTGCGGTGCGAGGGGAAGCAGTCTCTCGAAGGCCTCGGCGACCCGTTTCGCGGCCTGATCGGCGGTCAGATGACGCGACTCGGTATTGATTGCCAGCACGTCGGGCAGGTTGCCCTGAGCAAGGACCTCGGCGAGATGCTCCAGTGCAAGGACGACGCTGGTCTGCGCACCGCGACGAGCAAACGGTGCCGCGGCATCCATCGCCCCGGTCAGGTCATCGGCGACGATCGCCACGACAAGCTCAGTCAAGGTGGAGTCCTCTCGCCAGTTGCCGGGCATAGGCGATGGCCGCCTTCATGTTGGTGGCATCCGCCCTGCCCTGCCAGGCAATGTCGAAGGCCGTGCCATGATCCACCGAGGTACGCTTGATCGGCAGGCCCAGGCTGACATTGACGGTGGTGTCGAAGGCGATCAGCTTGACCGGGATATGACCCTGGTCGTGATACTGCGCCACCACCAGATCGAACTCGCCACGGCTGGCACGGTAGAATACCGTGTCGGCGGAGATCGGCCCCCGCACCTCGTAGCCTGCCTGACAAAGCTTCTCCACCGCCGGGCGAATGATGCGTTCGTCCTCGTCGCCGAAGATGCCCCCCTCGCCGCAATGCGGGTTGAGCCCCGCCACGGCGATACGCGGCGCGG
Organism: Halomonas sp. IOP_31; assembly: GCF_021151495.1. Lineage (NCBI taxonomy): Bacteria > Pseudomonadati > Pseudomonadota > Gammaproteobacteria > Oceanospirillales > Halomonadaceae > Halomonas > Halomonas sp. IOP_31. The sequence goes on from NZ_JAIRBP010000023.1 coordinate 17,372, forward strand.
CCCTACCCAATTGGCGAAGATGCTCGTGTCCAGCCTTGACGGTCGCCTCGATGCGCTCGATCGTGACCCGCGAGATCGCCTCCTTCAGCGAAACGTGAGTCGACACGTGGATCGTCGACAGCGTTTTTGAGGCCAGCAGCATGAACGACGCCGGCGCCCCGGTCAGCGACGCCAGCATGCCGGTATGGCCATCGTAATAGCGCTCGGCGGCATGCAGCGCCGCCTTGTTGAGCGGCGCGGTGACGATTACGCCGGCCTGCCCGGCCTGGACCAGCTTTACGGCGCGCTCGACGCAACGAAACGCCATTTCTCCGGCGGCGGCACTGATCTCGCCATCGGGTATCAGGGCGTCGAGCGGCTTATCGACCTGGGCCACCGCAATGCTGTCGGGCGATGCCGCCTCCGGCGCATCGAGCCCATGGAATGTCAGCCTGGCATCGATCGTGGCCGCCGCCCTGGCAAAGATATCGATATTTCCCACCAGTAGCGTGCCCGACCGTTCCTCATCGGACATGCCGACCAAGGCGCGGCAAATGATTTCCGGCCCGATCCCGGCCGGGTCGCCCATGGTGATGGCAATCGCAGAAGGGGCTTGTGTCGTCATGGCATCGACTGTCCGCCGTTGACCTCGATGACCTGGCCGGTCACATAGACACTGAGTGCGTCGCTGACCGGGCACAGATAGGCACCGATCCCTCGACTTTCCCCGGCAATCGGGACCCGCCTGCCCCGAGACGGCTCATGCATCGTGCGCTCCTTTTTCTCGATGTCTGTTAATGGCATACCTGTCATACAAACTGATAATAGTAGGTCATGCATCAAGCGTCATTGCGACGATCGTTTCACCGAGCAGGAAAAGCGTTATGGCCAGGAATCGAGACAGCCGCTTCATGTCACCCAGGCTCGCTCTGACTGACGACACATGAGATCAGCAAAAGCCTGCTCGGCGAACCTCGCCATGCTGTCTCACGGGCGCTGCTGCAGGGCCAGCTTGATGCCAAGCGCCATAAGGACCGTGCCGGTAACGCCATCGAGGACGCGCGACACCCAGCGCTTGGCCAGCCAGGTGCCGGCTCGGCCGACCAGCAGGACGATGGCGATCTGCCAGAGATTGGCGATCACGAAATGCACCCCGGCCAGCCACAGCGACTTGAGCAGCGCCGGGTCGCTCGGCGCGATGAACTGCGGCAGGAACGCCATGTAGAAGATTACGGTCTTGGGATTGAGAACATTGGAGAGAAAGCCCTCGCGTATGGACAACATGACCGGTACGTTGCGCCTTGGCGTATCCACCGCGGCAACCGGGAGCGGATTGCCGCGCCGCATGCCGAGCAGGTTCTGCACGCCCAGCCACACCAGGTAGGCGGCGCCCGCCAGCTTGAGCAGCCCGAAGGCCCAGGCCGATTGCACCAGGATCAGCGAGATGCCCAGCGCCGATACCGCGGCGTGCACGAACAACCCGCAGCAGATGGCCACGCTGGTGATGACGCCGTCGCGCACTCCGCCGCGGGCAGTGTTGCGGATCACCAGCAAGGTGTCCACACCGGGAGTCATGCTCAGCAGGGTGATCGCCACCACGAAGGGCAGGAATTGAGCATCAATCATGCATCGTCCCCTCTCCAGGTACCCGTTTCAGAAAATCGGTCGATGACTTATGGCAACAGCCAGCGCCAGATGACGACGGCGCCGAGCGCCACCACGGCGAGGCCGGCCATGATCAGCAGCCCATCCTCTGCCGCCAGCCCCAGCCCCAGCAGAGCAATCGCCAGCGCCGGGATCGCCGCGGCGAATGGCAGCAATTCAAGCGGAATCATGGATAACGCCAGCAGTGCCGCAAGCACTGCAACCAGGCGCTGCACCAGCGGACTCGTCAGGAACTGCAGGCGCGGCTTGAGCAACCTGTCAAAGCACTGCGTCCAGGGCCGCACACGAGCGACTGCCTGGTGGAAGCGCCGGTGACTGAAGCCGCGTTCCCGCAAGCGGCGCGGCAGCCAGGGGGTTCGCTTGCCCAGCGCCAGTTGACTGGCCACGGTGGCAATGAATAGTCCACATAGCGTCGGCACACCGGGAATCGCACCGGTCGGCAGCAAGGCGATCAGCGCCGGCAGCACCAGCAACGGCCCGAAACCCCGCGATGCAAAGTTATCGATGATGTCCTGCAGGCGGATCTTGCTTCCGCTGTCCGTTCCGTCGAGCTGATCGAGCAGTCCGGTCAAGGCCATCCGTTCGGCCATCGGGGCCTCCTTCCCTGTCTCTCTACCGCCTGACCCAAGGCATCCAGCCGCCCGGTCGGTATCGTGATTACTGGCTGAACAAGCCGCGCCGGGCATGCTTGAGCGATATCTGATCGTTCAAGGTCCAGAAATCGTAGAGCACGCCGATCAGGAACAACCCGCCCGTGAACAGGTAGATCAGCCCCGTGAGCCATTTACCCATGTACATGCGATGCAGGCCGAACACGCCCAGGAACGTCAGCAAGATCCAGGCCAGCGTGTAGTCGGTCGGCCCGGTGTGAAAACGCATGTCAGCCTGACGGTCCATTGCCGGAATCAGGAACACGTCGATCAGCCAGCCGATACCCAGTAGCCCGAAGGTGAAAAACCAGATCGTGCCGGTGATCGGCTTGCCGAAATAGAAGCGGTGAGCCCCGGTGAAGCCGAAGATCCACAGTAGATAGCCCACCAGCTTGCTATGCGTGTTGCTGGACGCAAATTGTGTCACGCCTCGCTCCTTGTAAAGGACTGAAGAATAGCAGGACGGCCCAAGCCGCGGGAGCATCTCGGAGTGAGCCTGCCGGCTCGTCCCTGCCTGCTTGACGCAGGCGGCAATCTTACCACGGAGCGATGTCGAAACCTCATGGTCGCTCGCCATGGGGCCCGCCGGGCCACGTGTAAAAACCATTGACTCCGCCCCCATGCCATGGGTCATGCGGGTCTGGACGCACTCGGAATTAGCATCTATGGTGCTTGATGCGGGCATCGTAACGTGCAAGACCCTCTTCCAGCGCAGCTTGGCATGGTCGATGACAACGATGCACACGCCGCTGCGTGGGTCAGCAAGCAGAATGGCGTCAATAGGTTATCGGTTTCCGAAGACTTCCAGTACGCATTTTTCTTGTCACCTCACGCATGACGCGCACATCGCGAGCCAAGGTTCTCGCAGCCCGGCACCATCAATGGTTAGTTAAGGAAAAATCGACAATGGCAACTGGCACTGTCAAGTGGTTCAACGATACGAAAGGCTACGGTTTCATCTCTCCCGATGACGGCGGTGATGATCTGTTCGCCCATTTCTCCGAGATTCAGGCTGAAGGCTTCAAGACCCTGCAAGATGGCCAGAAGGTCTCCTTCGAGGTCACTCAGGGCAAGAAAGGACTTCAGGCCGCCAATATCAAGGCGCTCTAGCGCCTGTGAGCGCTTGCCGGTCGCAGGCGGGTCCTCGCACGAGGCAGCGCCAAGTGAAGCCCGCCTCGGCGGGCTTCACTTACGTACCGCGGCTGGTCAGACTCACCTCTGGAGTGCGACCAAATTAAGCTTGACCCGCAACGTTTAAAAGCGCATCCTTGATGCGATTGGTTTGTAGACAGAATGACGTCAGTTGTTAATCGATTCCCTCGATAACCCCGTGCGCGTTTCTCTGGCTTATAAGCCTCGCACCGGCGGTTCGTAGCAGTCCGCAAGGCTTCACGTAATCGCATCATCATCAGTAAGTTAGATAGTTAAGGAATTCGACAATGGCAACTGGCACTGTCAAGTGGTTCAACGATACCAAGGGCTTTGGCTTCATCTCTCCGGACGACGGTGGTGATGACCTCTTCGCTCACTTCTCCGAAATTCAGGCAGAAGGCTTCAAGTCTCTGCAAGACGGCCAGAAGGTTTCCTTCGACGTCACTCAGGGCAAGAAAGGCCTCCAGGCCGCTAACATCAAGCCGGCCTGATACGTCTAACCACGTACAGGTTGCACCGATCGCCACGTCCCTGGACGTGGCATTGTAAAAAAGGTCCGCACATGCGGACCTTTTTTAATGCTCGACCACCAGATTCAATTGGTGCTCGAGCGTGCACTGCCCTCGGTCGTCTCATCGGGCTCGATCGACAGCTGTTCCTTGACGTCCTGTTTCTGCGCTTGCTCGAACTGCTCGTTGAGTTCCTTCTCGGCCTCCTTGAATCGCCGCTCGGTTTCCTTCAAGGCCTCACTAACGTTGCTCCCGGAACTTTCCCAGGAACCATTTGCTGCCGATGCGTCCGCCGGCTCACCTACCACGGCATCGCCTGTAACCGTATCGCCGTTCTGTTCCGCCTCGCCGGGCTGCGCGGTGTCGCCGCCTCCGCCGGCATCGGCCTGGGCCTGTTCACCGGTCGAGCCGCTACCTGCCGCCGTACCCGCTGTGTCTTCCGCCGCTGGCGTGCCGTCACGCGAGATGCGCCCGGCTTCGCTATCCTCGGTCGACGCCTGAGATGATTGAGACGATTGGCCGCTCTCCTCGACCGCCGGGGCGCCGTTGTCATCGTCGCCACCGTTACAGCCCGCCAGGCCGAGCATTAGCGCCAAGGGTAGAACCGTCGTCATCCAGGACGTCTTGGCCATCGGGTATTCTCCTCGTCGTGAATAAAAGGGTTTGTTGACGCCGCGTCATTGCAGCAAACGCCGCGCCTGGGTGCAAGGCACGCTAGACGCCGATGTCTTCGTTCCAGACATCGGGATGCCGGGCAATGAACCTCGCCATCAACTCGCGACAGGGCTCGCTATCGAGCACTTCGAGCGCAACGCCCTGTTCGCGCAGGTGCGCCTCGGCGCCCATGAAGGTGCGGTTCTCGCCGATCACCAGCCGCGGAATGCCATACAGCAGGACAGCCCCGCTGCACATCGGGCACGGCGACAGCGTGGTATAGAGCGTCGCTTCGCGATACACCGAAGCCGGTTGGCGCCCGGCATTCTCCAGGGCATCCATCTCACCGTGCAGTATTGCACTACCCCGCTGCTGGCGCTGATTGTGGCCGCGACCGATGATCCGTCCGCCGTGGACCAGCACCGCGCCGATCGGCACGCCGCCTTCGGCCAACCCCTTGCGCGCCTCTTCGATCGCAGCCTGCATAAAGATGTCCATGCCAGCCCCTCGCCTCAGGTCGCGAACAATTGACCTTCGATATCGCGAAATGCCTTGAACTCCAAGGCATTGCCCGAGGGATCGAAGAAGAACATGGTGGCCTGCTCTCCGGGCTCGCCCCGAAAGCGAATGTAGGGTTCGATCTCGAAGCGAACCCCGGCCTGGGTCAGGCGATCGGCCAACCCTTCCCAGTCGCTCATGCTCAATACGACGCCGAAATGCGGGACCGGGACACCGTGTCCGTCGACCGGATTGCGATGTACGCCAGTCTCTTCCTCATCGAGCTCTGGATTGAGATGACAGACGAATTGATGTCCGTAGAGGTTGAAATCGACCCAGCGTTCACTGGAGCGCCCCTCCGGGCAACCCAGCAACTCGCCGTAGAAACGCCGAGCCTCGGCGATATCACGGACCTGAACGGCCAGATGGAAAGGGTTGGGCATAGCGGGTTCTCCTCGAATAGCAATCACGGACAGTGGGGTGAATTCAAAAGCCGGCTCGCACCGGGCATCGACAGCTTGATGGCATGCGGCTCGAGCGATACTTCGAAATGTTGGAGATGACGCGGCTCGCCATCAAGATTGAGCGGAAAGCGAGTGTCGCTGCGAAAGCTCAACCGGGACGCGCGAATCGTCCGAACGAATTCGCCATCCGCCGGCAATCGTTCTATTTCGCCAAGCAATTGGCGCATGTCATGCAACGACGAGAAGTGGCGCACGATGACGATCTCGAGCAGACCATCGTCCAGCTTGGCGGCCGGCGCCAGACATTGCCCGCCACCGGCCTGGGAGCCGTTGCCGATCGCCAACAGAAACAGCGGTGTGGTCAGCTCGCCACCCGGCCAGCTGAGTGCGCCCTGATACGGCTGATAGCGCCAGGCCTTGAGCATGCCCATCAACGAGTAGGCACCGCCGCCCAGCAGGCGCTTCAAGGCGACCGGCGTCGAGGTGGTGATCTCGGCGCCGAAGCCACCAGTGGCCATGTTGATGAAGCAGTCTTCACCGAGGCGAGCCACATCCACGTCGTGCACGCGACCGGTCAGCGCGAGTTCGAGCGCCGGTTGCGGTTCCAGCGGCAGCCCCACCCCATGGGCGAAATCATTGGCACTGCCCAGCGGCAGAATGCCTAGCGCCGGGCGCCGCTCCGACGCCACGGCCATCAGCCCGGCGACGATCTCGTTGACCGTGCCGTCCCCGCCCCCGGCAACGATGCGCGACACGCCCTCGTCGGCCGCCTCACGCACCAGGCGCAGGCCGTCGCCGCCTTCCCAGGTGACGCGTACATCCAGCGCATGGCCCTCTTCGCGCAATGCAGTGACTGCTTCGCGCACTTCATCGATCTGTGCCGATTTGCCGTTTATGATCAAGCGCGCCAGGTTACTCGACTGAGCCATTCACTGCATTCCCTGTACTGTCATTCCATTGATCGCTATACCTTCGCCTGTCGGCGCCTGCATCGCAAGCGACACATCAGGCCGTCACTGCCCTTCATGTCAGGCACAGCGCGCCATTGAGATAGCTGTAGAGCCGCGCCCCCTGAGCCGGCGTAAAGGCATCGCGTTCCGCGGCGAATGCCACCGTGGTCGTGGCACAGGCACCCAGCCCTTGAAGAATACGCGACGCATAGAGCGGTCCGAGGCTGGTCGCCGCGATGTCCGGCAGCGCGCCGAGCGCATTAGAGTGCCGAGCCGACCAGCAATGCCGGGCGGCGGCGGTCGGTCAGCGGTCCCACCACGATCTGGCCGAGACCGACGCTTGACAGCAACAGCGTGATGATGATCTGCAGCGCCGTGGCGGGCTGCCCGAGATCGGCGGCCATGACCGGCAACGACGGCAGGTAGATATCGATCGCCAGCGGCGTCAACATTACGCTGGCGACCAGTAGCCACATCAGGCTGGCTCGGGTGGGCGGGATGACCATGGGTGCTCCAGAAGTAGCGGAGAGCCACTGTAACGCCCTACCTGCGAATGGCAAGCGATTCACTCACCGGCCTGCGACAGGTGAAACTCGAGCAGATCGCGCGACGAATGCCGCAAATGCCCGGCCAGGCGGGTCAGGTTCTGGCGATCCTTGGTCTGCAACACCATGTGGTAACGATAGACCGCGCCATGCTCACCCAGGCTATAGCTCATCGACTTGACCACGCAGCCATGCCGACCGACGAGCTCGCGAACCTGTTCTTCGCTCGGCGTCTTCTCGATGGCATAACTGAGCACATGATCGGCGTAGTACTCGCTGGGCAGGCGCAGCTCGACCCAGCGAAACAGCGACAGCGTCAACAGCGTAGCCACGGTGGCGGTCAGCGCCGGCAACCAGAAGCCCACGCCGAACAGGATACCCAGCGCCGAGGTGATCCAGATCGAGGCCGCCGTGGTCAGTCCATGAACGTTCAAGCCCTCCTTGAAGATCACTCCGGCGCCGAGAAAGCCGATCCCGGTCATGATGCCTTGCGCCATACGCGTGGGATCGGTACGAATCGCCGACTCGGGCATATTGGTGTCGAGCCACTGCCACTGGTTGGTACTGACGATCATCAGCAATGCCGATGCGCCACAGACCAGCGCATGAGTGCGAAACCCCGCGGGGCGCCCATGGAAACTCCGCTCCAGCCCGATCAGGCTGCCCGCCAGCCACGCAGCACCCAAGTAATAGAGCATCTCCAGACTTTCTCCAGGCATGTGCCACTCCCTGTGTCATCAGTCAATTACAAGAATAGCCAAGTTCAGCATTGCAAAGGCTTGCCAGCCCGCATGCGTTCGTCCACAGCCAGTGGGCATCGTTGCCGGCCGTTGCGGGCAACGTGGTCGGCACCTTTGCGCTGATCAACCACGCCCAGTTACCCAGCGACACTTGAGCCCGTCGTTACAACGCAAACGGCCGCCCGAAGGCGGCCGTTTGCGTCGCAGAGGCCTGACCCGGATCAGGCGGTGATCGCCGCCGCGTTGGCCTCGCGCTCGCTGGCCGCCGTGCGCCCGGCGCGGTTGAGCGCCGAAAGCACCGCCTTGAGCGAGGCGCTGACGGTATCGCCGTCTTCGGCCATGCCGCTGACCCGCCGGCCATCGACATTGAGCTGGACGAAGGCGATCGCCACGGCGTCGCTGCCTTCGCCGAGCGCATGCTCGCCGTAATCGACCACGTTTACCGAGCTGCCGCTATGGCGCTGCCAGGCATCCATGAACGCCGATATCACGCCGTTGCCGTTGCCCTCAAGCGTCAGCACCCGATCGCCATCTTGCAACGTGACGGTCAGCTGCTCGGCCTCGTCGCGATTCAGACGATAGCCCTTGAGCGTGAGCGGCACCTCGTTGGCGAACGTGGTCAGCAATATGTCGCGAATCTGCTGACTCGAGAGTTCGCCGGGCACCTTCTCGCTGGCCTGCTGCACGTGCGGGGCCAGTTCCAGCGTCATCCAGCGCGGCAGGCTGATGCCGAAATCACGCTCGAGCAGGAACGCCATTCCACCCTTGCCCGACTGACTGTTGACGCGAATCACCGCCTGGTAGTCGCGTCCCAGATCGTGCGGATCGATGGGCAGATAGGCGACCTGCCACGGCTCGTCGGCGCCCTGCTGGTGCAAACACTTGCGGATCGCATCCTGATGGCTGCCCGAGAAGGCGGTATAGACCAGCTCGCCGATCCAGGGGTGGCGCGGATGCACTGGCAGATTGGTGCACTCGGTGCAGACCTGAATGATCTCGTCGGGGTTCGACAGATCGAGCTCGGGGTCGATGCCTTGACTGTACAGGTTCATGCCCAGGGTCACGATATCCATGTTGCCGGTGCGCTCGCCGTTGCCCAGCAGCGTGCCCTCGACGCGATCGGCACCGGCCAGCAGGCCGAGTTCCGCCGCTGCCGCCGCGCCGCCGCGATCATTGTGGGTGTGCAGCGAGATGATCGCCGCGTCGCGGTTGGCGAGATGGGTGATGAAATACTCGATCAGATCGGCGAAATGATTCACCGGGCCGACCTCGACGGTGGCCGGCAGATTGAGGATGCAGGGATTTTCCGGTGTCGGTTGCCAGATCGCCATCACCGCCTCGCAGATCTCCACCGCGTAGTCGGGCTCGGTGCTGGTGAAGCTTTCCGGCGAATACTGGAAGCGCCATTCGGTGTCCGGGTAGCGTTTGGCGTATTCCTGCACCCAGCTCGCGCCCTGGCGGGCGATCTCGACCACCCCGGCGCGATCCATCTCGAAGACCCGCTCGCGCTGGGCGGTCGAGGTGGAGTTGTAGACATGGACGATGGCCCGCTTGACCCCTTCGAGCGCTTCATAGGTACGCGCAATCAAGTGCTCGCGAGCCTGGACCAGCACCTGAACGGTCACGTCGTCGGGGATCTGGTCCTCCTCGATCAGCCAGCGCACGAAATCGAAATCGGGCTGACTGGCCGCCGGAAAACCGACTTCGATCTCCTTGAGCCCCACCTTCACCAGCAAGGCCCATAGCCGCTTCTTCTGTTCGACGTTCATCGGCTCGAGCAACGCCTGGTTGCCGTCGCGTAGGTCCACGCTCGCCCAGATCGGCGCGCGGCTCAGCGTGCGCGACGGCCACTGGCGTGGCTGGGTCAGCGGTACCGGCGTTGCCGGCGTGTACTTGCGATGGTCGAACGAAGCCATGGGTCTGATCCTTACCGGTGATGAACGAAAGCAGCGGTGGCCGCAGGCGGAATGGGCGCCGCGGGCCGGATAGGCGTTAGCGGCAAAGCGAAGCCGGCTCTCGTGAAGCCGACATCTGAGCGAAACATAGCATTCCGGATAGCGCTTGTGACGATGGCTACCAGTCTAGCCGCGATTGCGCGGCGATGGATTGCTAATTTCGGATGAATGCGTGGGCCAAGCGGCATAAAATTGCCTGTCTTACGCCATTACCAACAGGTTGTTGCCAACCATGACCAGTATTTCGCCAACAGCTGCTCTCGACCGTTATGATCGATCCATTCTCGACGTGCTGCAACGCGATGGCCGCATCAGCAATCAGGAACTCGCCGAGCGCATCGGCCTGTCGCCGTCCCCTTGCCTGCGCCGCGTCCGCGCGCTGGAAGACAGCGGCTTGATCGTCGGCTATCGCGCCATGGTCGACAGCAAGCGGCTCGGTTACAGCCTGATGGCGCTATTGCACATTTCGATGGATCGCCACACGCCGGAACGTTTCGCCAACTTCGAAGCCAAGGTCGCCGCGCTTTCCCAAGTGCAGGAGTGCTTGCTGATAACCGGTCAGGAAGCCGACTATCAGCTCAAGGTCGTGGTACGCGACATGGACGATTACCAGGATCTGCTGCTCAACCGCATCACCCGCATCGAAGGCGTCAGCGGCGCCCACTCGAGCTTCGTGCTCCGCCGGGTCATCGACAACCCCGTGCTCCCGACGGGGTGAGCCCGCCGGAAAGCCGGACTAGGGCGGCCGCCTGCTATTGGGCCGCGTGATGCACAGTCTCGCCAGGCCCACACCGCACGGCATTGGCGCCGGGCAACCGACTCACGTAGCATCAGCGGATATCTGCGCCGACCCGGCCTGCCCCCACTCAGCGGGAGACGTGGCCCTTCGGGACCTGTACGAGATGTATCTACTCCGCCTACTGCGCCGTCGGCAGACCTCCGCAAGGGTCACCCAGCGGTTGAATATCGACATGCGCGCGCGGCTGGCCAGCGATTACAGCGATTATCGCCTCAAACAAGGAATCCATGATCAAGGGCCGCTGGAGGTGGCAGGTGCAAGATCACGTACTGATCATCAACAGCCCGAACAACAACGCTGCTGTCTACTTCGAGCGCCTGGTGAGCCAGTTGCGCTCGACCGCGGAGCTGCATGACACCCCGGCGCGGGCCAAGGCGATCATCGTGCTGGCCCGCGACGAGTACAGCCGGGTATCCGATAGCATCACCCTGGACGTATTGAGCCAGCTGCAGGAGCTCTGCCAGGCGGGGCTACCCTACACCGTGGCCGAATGCGTTCACGAGGACAGTCGCAGGCGCACTGAAATGGCGGGCGCCAGCACCACGCCACGCCCGATCCGCGCCTACCCGGAGATGCTGGTCCGTTCGCTGGTGGCGCCGGGGGCGGAAAAGATTCTCGAGAACCTGTTCACCCATCACGACGACCATGCCATGCGCTATCCGGTTCATCTTGAAGACGCCGTGTGGTCCGACGTGACCTGCCGGCTGATGACGGCGGGCATGGGCACGCTGATGGCTTACGTGGCGGAGGACGGCCACATCACCTGCCACCCGGCCCACGACCACCGCTTCAATGCCAGGCCTTGATATTGATGGTACGCGAGGAGCTCGTGCCCACCGCCCAGGACATCGAGCGCTGTGTCCAGCAAGCCATGCTTGGCAACTACCGACCGTGAAGTTACGGGCCGGCGAATCCTGCAGTATGTTGGGCCACCGATTTTCCCAGATCCAAGTGCCATGAACCGACTCCTTTCCGCCTCGGCCGCGACGTCGGAGCCCGACGACAGCGTGTCGCGCTACCTGGCGCGTCGCCGTCGTCATATTGCGTTGATCGCGATCACCGCACTAGCGATGCTGACGGCATTTTTCGCCGACGTGGCCACCGGGCCCGGTCAGTACCCGTTGCGCGCGTTGCTGGCGGCTCTGATCGATCCCGATTCCGCGTCGCGCATGCTCGCCGTGGTGGTCTGGGAGATTCGCCTGCCGACGGCGCTGATGGCGGTGCTGGTGGGCATCAGCCTGGCCCTGGCGGGGGCCGAGATGCAGACCATCCTCGACAATCCGCTGGCCGATCCTTTCACGCTGGGCATCTCCTCGGCGGCCAGTTTCGGCGCGGCGCTGGCGATCATCCTCGGCCTGGGCGTCGTGCCGCTCGCCGGGACGCTGCTGGTTACCGCCAACGCCTTCGCGCTGGCGATGCTCGCCGCGCTGCTGATCTGGGGAATCAGCCGGCTGAGGGGCGTGACGGTACAGACCATGGTGTTGATGGGCATCGCCATGATGTTCTTCTTCAACGCCCTGCTCGGGCTGATGCAGTACCTGGCCTCGGCCGAGGCGCTGCAGCAGCTGGTGTTCTGGTCGCTGGGCAGCCTGGCCCGATCGAGCTGGGAAACGGTCGGCCTGGCGCTGCTGGCGCTGCTGGCCACGCTGCCGGTGTTCCTGGCCGCCGGCTGGCGGCTCACCGCGCTGCGCCTCGGCGATCTGCACGCCAAGGCGATGGGCATCAACGTGGGCCGCCTGCGGCTGAGCATCATGCTGTGCTGCTCGCTGCTGGCCGCCACCGCCGTCGCCTTCGTCGGCACCATCGGTTTCGTCGGGCTGGTCGGCCCGCACATCGCCCGGCTGCTGGTGGGCGAGGACCAGCGCGTGTTCCTGCCCATGTCGGCGCTGAGCGGCGGGCTGATCATGTCGCTGGCCTCGATCCTTTCCAAGATGCTGATCCCGGGCATTCTCTTCCCGATCGGCATTCTCACCGCCCTGATCGGCCTGCCCTTCTTCGTCTCGCTGATCCTGCGCAGTCGCCGGGGAGGCTGGGGATGAGCCTGCGCATCGAGCGGCTGACGTGCCGAATCGGGCGCACGGAGATCCTGCCCGGCGTGACGGGCCTGCACGCCCGCCCCGGCGAACTGACCGCGCTGATCGGCCCCAATGGCGCTGGCAAGTCGACGCTGCTCAAGGCGATCGCCGGAATCGAGCGAGCCCGGGGCGAGGCGACCCTCGACGCCTGCTCCCTGACCGCGCTGTCGCTGGAGGCGCGCGCCGAGCGGCTCTACTATCTACCCCAGGAACTGGGATCCCAGGCGGTGCTGAGCGTCTTCGAGGCGGTGCTGCTGGCGCGCCGCACGCGCATTCACGAACCCTCGAGCGCCGCGCTCGCCCAGGTCCGCGGCATGCTCCGGGCCCTGGAGCTCGAGACGCTCGCCGAACGCGAACTGGCCAAGCTGTCCGGCGGGCAGCGCCAGCGCGTGGCCATCGCCCAGGCGGTGATCCGCGAGCCGCGCCTGTTGCTGCTCGACGAACCGACCAGCGCCCTCGACCTGCACCACCAGCTGCAGGTGCTCGACTGGCTCGAACGGCTGGCCGTCGAGCGCGACATGATCGTGGTCATCGCCATCCACGACCTGAGCCTGGCGGCGCGCTTCGCCCGCTACTTCTGGGTCCTCAAGGAGGGCCGCACCGCCGCCTGCGGCGAGCCCGCCGAGGTGCTCACCGAAGCCTGCCTGCGCGACATCTACGCCATCGAGGCGCGTGTCGAATGGCCGGCGAACGAACCGCCGCGCATCACACCGCTGGCGGCCACGCGGCGACTGGGCGGCTAATGGGCAGGTCTGTGCGACTCGCTAGCTGTCGCCACAGGCCTTACCATAGGCGCAAACCAGCTACCCGTATGCGTCCATGAAATATCTCGGCGCCCACGAGATCATCGTGCAGGTCGACGATCGCTTGCGGGTCGACATGTGCATCGACACCCGCCATGGCTTCGCGGCGGGCTACGAACCATCGAGTCAGCCTCGTGGTCTCAGGAGCTCGCCTGGCTGCGCGAACAGCAGCCAGGCGCACCGGCCGAGACACGCGACGCGCGATGACACCATCATCAAGGACGAACCATGCAGGATGACGGATTCTTCACCTGGCTGGGGGAGGCGATCGGCGACGCCATCCGCACCCTGGTCGAGTTGCTGGGCAATCTATTCGGCGGACTCTACTGGGCCGTCGAGGATTTCGCCGATGGCCTGTCCGACTCGCTGGGCATCAGCGGTTCGCTGTTCAGCCTGCTCGTACTGATCGTCGGCCTGGTCATGCTCTACAAGGGCCTGCGCGCCTTTCTGCGCGGCTCGCTGCTCGGCGGCGTGTGCTGGGTGCTGGTGGGCCTGCTGGTGCTCAGTTGGCTGATCGCCTGACGCGCACGCTGCTCACCGGGCATTGTCATCGCCACGATTGCTTGCTTTTATGACTGATTCGGGTCAATCGCGACCCGGCCCTTATAGAAGATCATGACGACAGGAGACGGACAACATGTTGAATCGCTTCGCATTGCGCCACTGGGCCTTATCGCTGCTGGCCGCGCTTGCCTTGGCTCCCGCGGCCTTCGCTCAACAACAACAGCCCCCGGCCGAGGCCAATGTCGATATCCAAAAGGTCCAAGACTGGGAGGTGCGCTGCCCGCAGGGCGACACGGCCCAGGGTGCCTGTACGATGACCCAGTTGATCGACAATCCCAATAGTGGCCAGCCGCTGATGCGCGTGGTGCAGGCCTATCCGCCACAAGCCGATGGCGCCGTGCTGGTGTTCCTGCTGCCGCTGGGCGTGCGCCTGGCACCAGGCATGCAACTGAGCGTCGACAATGGCGAGCCGATCCGCTTCCCCTATCAGGTCTGCCAGCAGCAGGGCTGCCGCGGCGACCTGCCGGTCAAACCCGAGCTGATGCGTCAGTTGCGCGGCGGCAGCACCGCCACGCTGAGCATGATCGGACCGCGTGGCGAGCGCATGGACCTGGATATCTCGCTGATGGGCTTCACCGACGCCACCCAGCGCATCGCACCGTAACCGGTGCCCCTCCTGTGCCAGGGATGATTTGACACCTCTAAAGGGCCGCTTCATGAGCGGCCCTTTTGTCTACCATCGACCCGGCACCTGGCGTGCTAGAAAGCCAGCGCCTTTTCGACCACCTCATAGACGTTGGGCGAGAGTTCCTCGGCCTGGATGCGTTCCAGCTCGGCTTTCATCAGCGCCTGACGCTGCTCGTCGTAACGCTGCCAGCGAGTCAGCGGGGTAATGATTCGCGCGGCGATCTCCGGATTGAGCGTGTTGAGTTCGATGACCACGTCGGCGAGCAGCCGGTAGCCCTGGCCATCGAGACGATGGAAGTTGACCGGGTTCTGGCCGGCAAAGGCGCCGATCAATGCGCGCACCCGGTTGGGGTTCTTGAGCGAGAACGCCGGGTGGCCCATCAGGTACTTGACGCGTTCGATGGCATCCGACTGCGGGCGCGTGACCTGAACGCTGAACCACTGATCCATGACCAGCGGATCGTGGGCCCACTTCTCGCCGAAGGCGCGCAACGCCGGATCGGCGATGTCGCCGCGCGAGCTGTGTACCAGCAGCGTCAGGGCGGCCCGCACGTCGGTCATGTTGCGAGCGGCCTCGAACTGCTCGCGGGCCAGTTCGACCGCCTCGTCGTCCTCGATGCTCATCAGGTAGGAAAGCGCCACGTTCTGGAGGCCGCGCTGGGCGATCTGCTCGGCGCTGGGGGCGTAATCGGCCTGCGACTGGTTGGCGCGATACAGCGTCAGGAACTCATTGCGCAGCACGGTGGCCAGCGAGCGCTTGACGAAGTCGCGCGCGGCATGGATCGCATCGACATCGACCATCGGCTGCTGCTCGGCGATGTACGCCTCCGAGGGCAGCGTGAGCATTTCGGCGAGCACCGCCTTGTCGTCGGTAGACGCCGTCAGCAAGCCGCGGAACGCCTCGGTCACCCGGGCGTCCATGACCTTCTCGACGCCGTTGCGGTGCGCGGCGATCAGGTCGTCGAGCGCCAGCATGGTCAGCCGCTGGCCGGCATCCCAGCGATTGAAGCCGTCGCTATCGTGTTGCAGCAGGAAAGCCAGATCCTCGCGGCCGTAGGGGAAGCGCAGCTTGACCGGCGCCGAGAAGCCGCGCAGCAGCGAGGGAACCGGCGCCTCGGCCAGCTCGGTGAAGACCAAGGTCTGCTCGTCCTCGCGCAGGTGCAGGACGCACTCCTTGCCGAGCCGCTCGCCATCCAGCGTGAGTTCCAGATCGTCGCCGGACTTGGTACCGACCAGGCCGATGCGCACCGGGATGTGCAGCGGCTGCTTGTCGGGCTGGCCGGGCGTCGGGGGCGTGCGCTGGCGCAGCGTCAGGCGATAGGCGCTATTGGCGTAATCGTACTCGCCATGAGCGTCGATCTCGGGCGTGCCGGCCTGCGAGTACCAGCGCATGAACTGGCCGAGATCGATGGCCGAGACCTCGGCCATGCAGGCGACGAAGTCCTCGATGGTCACGGCCTGCCCGTCGAAGCGCGAGAAGTACAGATCCGAGCCCTGGCGGAAGGCGTCCCAGCCCAGCAGGTTGCGCAGCATGCGCACGATCTCGGCGCCCTTCTCGTAGATCGTCAGGGTATAGAAGTTGCCGATCTCGATGTAATACTCCGGACGCACTGGATGCGCGGTGGGCCCGGCGTCCTCGGCGAACTGCGCGGTACGGAAGAACGACACGTCCTCGATGCGCTTGACCGGCGCCGAATTGACGTCGGCCGAGAAGCTCTGGTCGCGGAAGACCGTGAAGCCCTCCTTGAGCGAGAGCTGGAACCAGTCGCGACAGGTCACCCGGTTGCCCGACCAGTTGTGGAAGTATTCGTGGGCGACGATCCCCTCGACGCGCTGGAAGGCGGCGTCGGTGGCGGTCTGCGGATGGGTCAGCACCGCCGCCGAGTTGAAGATGTTGAGGCCCTTGTTCTCCATCGCGCCCATGTTGAAGTCGTTGACGGCAACGATCATGAAGCGATCGAGATCGTACTCGCGACCGTAGGTCCGCTCATCCCAGGCCATCGCCGACTTCAGCGAGCGCATCGCGTGCTCGGTCTTGTCCAGGTTCTCGGACTCGACCCAGATCTGCAGGGTGATCTCGCGACCGCTGGCGGTCGTGAAGCGATCCTCGACCTTCTCCAACTGGCCGGCCACCAGCGCGAACAGATAGCAGGGCTTGGGATGCGGATCCTCCCAGGTGACGAAGTGCTTGCCGTCCGGCAACTCGCCGCGCTCCACCGGGTTGCCGTTGGACAGCAGCACCGGCAGGGTCTCGGCATCGCCGATCACGGTGGTCGAGAAGGTCGCCATCACGTCGGGGCGATCCGGATAATAGGTGATGCGCCGGAACCCCTCGGCCTCGCATTGGGTACAGAACATGCCGTTGGACAGATACAAGCCTTCCAGCGCGGTATTGCTGGCCGGATCGATGTCGACCTCGGTTTCCAGGCGCAAGCGCTCGGGCGGCTCGGCGATGGTCAGCCGCGCTTCGTCGACCCGGTATTCGCCAGCCTGCAGCTCCTGGCCGTCGATGGCGATACGCTTGAGCGAGAGCCGCTCGCCGTCGAGCTCCAGCGGCCGGCCGGGCGCGCTGTCGGGATGGCGCTCCATGTGCAGGACCGCACTGACGCGAGTCGCCGAGGGCGCGAGGTCGAACTTGAGTTCGGTATGGCTGACGCGAAAGGCCGGCGGCTGGTAATCCTTGAGATAGACCGGTTGCGGCTGCGCATCGACCGGCTTGATTTCGACCTCTGCGGAAATCGGCGAATCGGGCATGACGGGTACTCCTGATACAAGGTTGCCGCCATTGTACGGTGAGCGTGGCAAGAGTCTCAAAGGCGCCGCCTGCCAGCCCTTCTCATTCGTGCAGTTTTCAGCGGTTGGCGCGCTGCGAGGAGCAGGAGGCGCCGGTGAGGCGTTCGGAGGGTGCAGGCAACATCGGGCAGCTGCCGAGGCCCTGGCGTGGCACGGGACGCGTGGCGATCCACAGCGCCAGCCCGCTCAGGCCGACGATCAGCGCGACACGCAGGGCCAGCGATTCGACGCTCAGGCCGATGACGGTCATCGACACGATCAGCATCGCCAGCGCCCAGCGCTTGGCATGGCGAGGAATCGCCCGTTCGCGTTCCCAGGCGCTGATCGAGGGGCCGAAGCGCGGATGCTCGCGGATCCACAGCGCAAAGCGTGGCGAGCCTCGCGAGGCCAGCCATACCGCCAGCAGCATGAAACAGGTCGTCGGCATCACCGGCAGGAACAGGCCAATCACGCCCAGGGCGAAGCTGATACCCGCCAGGGCCGTGTAAATGGCATGTCTGATGTTGGGCATCACGCCCTCCTGTGACGACGACCCTAGCGAACAGGGGTAACCACCGAGCCCCGCGGGGGCATACTCGTCGGTTGGCGGCTCGGCGGCTACCCGTGCTCATTACAGCGTGACCGACCAGCCGAGGGAAATAACCACCGCCTATGGTCATCCTAGGCAACTTCAATCGGTGCGTCATCCGCGTCCAGGCTACCCGGGTACGCCGACGAATCTTGATTCAGCGCAAGGTCAATCGCGGAAATTGTCGAACTGCAGCGGCAGATCGATGGATTCATCGGCCTTGAGCAGCGCGATGGCCTGCTGCAGGTCGTCGCGCTTCTTGCCGGTGACCCGTACCTTGTCGCCCTGGATCTGCGCCTGGACCTTGAGCTTGGCGTCCTTGAGCGTCTTGACGATCTTCTTGGCCAGCGGCTGGTCGATGCCCTGGCGCAACTCCACGCGTTGGCGGGCGCGCACGCCGCCGGTCTCGGCGGGTTGCTCGTCCAAGCAGCCGACATCGATGCCGCGCGCGATCAGGCGCCCCTTGAGGATGTCGAGCATCTGGCGCAGCTGGAAGTCGGCATCGGCTTCCATCGTCACCGCTCCGTCCTCCTCGCTGAAGCTGGCGGTGACGCCGCGAAAGTCGAAGCGCGTGCCCAGCTCGCGGTTGGCCTGATCGACGGCGTTGGTGACCTCGTGCTTGTCGAGCTCGGAGACGATGTCGAAGGATGGCATAAGAGAACTCCAGTAATGTTGACCGCGAGCATGCTAGCCGAAGCGCGCCGCGGGTGCAGCCTCCAAGGTCTCGCGCGGCGCTTCGCCGGCCTCGGACAACGCCTTGTCCATCTGCCAGGCGGCACAGCCATCGACATAGTAGTCTTCCAGCCAACGCCTCGGCAGGAAACCCATGCGCCGATAGAGCCCCATCGCCACGCGATTGTCGGCGCGCACTTCAAGCGTCAGGCGCTGCATGCCGCGCTCGAGCGCCTCGCCCTCCAGCGCCTCGAGCAGGCGCCGCCCCAGGCCGGTGCCACGCGCCTCGGGATGCACGCAGAACGAGTACAGCCGCGCGCTACGGCTGTTGCGGCGAAACAGCAGTGTGCCGTAACCCTGCAATGTGCCCTGCTCGGTGACGGCGACCCAGGTGTGCGCATGGGCGCGGTTGAGCAGATGCGCCAATTGGCGACGCGTGAAGCGATCACCCTCGAAGCTGATCGACTCGAGCTGACACAGGGCATCGAGATCAGCGCCGCACGCGGGGCGCAGCGTGGAAGACTGCAACGGGTTCATGACGAAGTTTTCAAGCTAGTGGCGAAGGGTTGGAGCCGGCGCCAACGCGGCCATCAGGCCCTGCGAGCACCCTCATTTTATGCGATTGAAGCTATTGTAGCCGATCGCGGTCAAGTGCATTCTAGCGCCAATCGGGGCCCGCCCGCTCCGTATACTTCAGCCAGGAAGCTCGCCCATGTCACCGTTGCGTATCGTTGTCGACCGGCTCGCCGACTGGCGCCCCTACTACCCCAGCGACGACCTGATCAGCGCCGCCGATTACCTGGCCCAGGAAGCCACCGGCACCCAGGACAGCGCCACCCAGGTCATCAACCTGTGTGGCGGGCTGGACTACCTGGACACCGGCTACTATGTGTCGCTGCTGGCCCAGGCCCGCGGCCAGCGGGTACTGCCCAGCGTCGAGACGCTCAACCAGCTGTCGCGCAAGGCGCTGGTCGATCTGCAGCTCGAGTCGCTGGCGCCGCTGATGGACGAGTTGTCGCGACGTGGCGCGCTGCCCGGCGAGGCGTTCACGCTGCGCGTGATGTTCGGCGAGTGTCTCGAGGAAGGCCTCGGCCGGCTGGCGCGGCGACTGTTCGAACGCCTGCCCTGCCCGCTGATGGAGGCGCGCTTCCAGCGCCGCCAGGGGCTGTGGCGGCTGACCCGGCTCAAGCCGCTGGCGCTCAGCGCCCTGCGCGGAGCCGAGCAGGACCGCTTCGCCCAGGCGTTGAACCGCCATTCGCGCAAGATCTGGCGCACTCCCAAGGCGCGTCGCCGCTACCGCTACGACCTGGCGATCCTGGTCGACCCCAAGGAAGCCCTGCCGCCGAGCAACAGGAGCGCGCTCAAGCAGTTCATCCGTGCCGGACGCCGGCTGGGCATCGATGTGTCGTTGATCACCAAGCGCGACGAAGCGCGACTGGCCGAGTTCGACGCGCTGTTCATCCGCGAGACCACCCGCCTCGATCACCACACCTACCGCATGGCGCGACGTGCCGAGCATGAAGGCCTGGTGGTGATCGACGACCCGCGCTCGATCCTGCGCTGCACCAACAAGGTCTACCTGCATGCCCTGCTGGGTGCGCGCGGCGTGCCGGCGCCGGATGGTTTGCTGCTGTACCGCGACGATCTCAAGCAGCTGCCCGAAAAGGCCGCCGGGCTAGAGTTCCCGATGGTGCTCAAGATTCCCGACGGCGCCTTCTCGCGGGGCGTGGTCAAGATCGCCTCGGCCGAGGCGCTGGCACAGGAGGCCGCGCGACTGTTCGAATCGTCGGCGCTGCTGCTGCTCCAGGAGTGGCTGCCCACCGACTACGACTGGCGCATCGGCGTACTCGATGGCCAGGTGCTCTACGCCAGCCGCTACTACATGGCCCGCGGCCACTGGCAGATCTACGATCATTCGCGCGGCAAGACGCGCAGCGGCGGGTTCACCACCCACGCTCCGGAGGACGTCCCCAAGCCGGTGATCAAGGCCGCGCTGAAGGCCACGCGACTGATCGGCAACGGCCTCTACGGGGTGGACATCAAGCATCTCGGCGATCGGGTGGTGGTAATCGAGATCAACGACAACCCCAACCTGGATGCCGGCGTCGAGGACCTGGTGCTCGGTCCGCGGCTCTACGACAAGGTAATGGGCGTCTTTCTCGAGCGCATGGAGGCCAACCGCCGGCACCCGCACTGATCAGGCCTTGCGCACGCTGCCGCAAGGCTCCAGGAATCAAGCATTATGCATTCGCCGCATGGCGATTCGCAGCAGCGCAGGCAACAGCAATACCAGCACGCTGATGCGCAGCAGGTGGTGCGACGTGACGAAGGCCGGATCGATGCCCAGCGATAGCGCCACCAGGCTCAATTCGGGCGCGCCACCCGGCATGTAGGCCAGCAACAGCGCCGCTGTCGAATAGCCGGTGAGGGCGTTTACCAGCCAGGCGGCAACAATGGTGATCAGCAACAGCGCAACCGCCTGCAAGACCGCCATCATGAGGTTCGTTCCCACCGTGGCCAGCGACGTTCCGCCGAAGCGCACGCCCACCGAGACGCCGATGATGATCTGCGCCAGCGCGACGATGGTCGGCGGAATCGCCGCCTCGGTCACGCCGCTCACGTGCAGGGCGCCGGACAGCAGCACCGGCCCGAACAGCAACGGGTTGGGCAGGTGCAGGCGTCGCCCCAGCCACATGCCAATGATGCCGGCTCCGACCAGCAGCAGGGCATCGCCGAAACCCGGTACCGCCAGCCACTCGTCCAGTGTCAGACGGCGCGACTGCAGGCTGACATGGCCGACCAGATCGAGTGCCGGCGGTATCGCCACCAGCAGCACTAGAATGCGCACCGCATGGGTCAGCCCCACCACACGTAGATCGGCCTCCGAGTCCGCCGCCATCAGCGTGACCGCCGATACGCCGCCGGGCACTCCCGAGTACATCGCGGTAGCCATGGAATAGCCGGCCACGCGCCGACCGAACCACACCGAGAACGCCATCATCACCGCCGTGGCCAGCAGCATCAGCACCAGACTCGTGCCCCACAGGGCCACGTCGCCGGTCATATCGGGGGTGAACGCTGCGCCGAGCATTACCCCGATCACCACCAGCACCGCCTTGCGCGAGGTGGTGGGCGCGCGCAGACGCACGCCGCCCAGGCTGAGCACGGTGGTCGCGATCAGTGCTCCCAGCAGCCAGGGCAATGGAATATCGAATGCATAGGCAATACCGCCACCGGCGGCGCCGACGGCGAGTGTCGGAAGCAGCTTGCCGGTGGCAATGCACCGACCTTTGATCGTGCCAATCAAGGCAACCCCTCTGTCATGTGGTCATTGAAAGCGCGGCCGGATCGGCTCTCCACGCGTCCGGTCCGGGTCCAGCGCCGCCAGAGGATGCGGCAACTGTCAGACGCCGTCCAGCGACCTGCGGGCCAGCAACTTCGCCATCAGCCACGGCACCACCAGCAGCAACGCCGCGGCGATCCATAGCCCCAGCGAGATGCCCGATTGCCACAGGATGCCCAGGTCGCCGCCGCTGATCGACAGGGCGCGGCGCAGGTTGTCTTCCATCAGCCCGCCGAGCACGTAGCCGAGAATCACCGGGGCCAGCGAGAAGCCCAGCTTGCGCAGCAAGTAGCCGAACACGCCGATGATCAGCATCAGGTAGATGGCGGTGAGGTCGGAGTTCAGCTGATAGACCCCGGCGAAGGCCAGAATGGCGATGCCGGGCACCAGCACCCAGCGCGGAATCGTCAGCACCCGGGCGAACAGTCCCGCCAGCGGCAGGTTGAGTGCCAGCAGCACCACGTTACCGATGTACAGCGAGGCGATCAGGCCACCGGCCACCTCGGGGCGTTCGGAAAACAGCAGCGGCCCCGGCGTGATGTTGTAGAGCATCAGCGCACCCAGCAACACCGCGGTGGTTCCCGAACCGGGAATGCCCAGTGTCAGCATGGGCACGAAGGAGCCCGCCGCGGAGGCATTGTTCGCCGCCTCGGGCGCGGCCAGACCACGCATGTCGCCGGTACCGAAGGTGCCTTCCTTGTCGGAGATGCGCTTCTCGGTGGTATAGGAGACCGCCCCGGCCACGGAGGCGCCGGTGCCCGGCAACACGCCGACGATGAAGCCGATCAACCCGCAGCGCAGCATGGTCCACTTGCAGTAGGCGAGCTCCTTGAAGCTGACCATCACCCGCCCCAGCGGCGGCATCTCGTCACTGGCATCCTGGCGATTGGCGTGTTCCAGCATCAGCAGGATCTCGCTGATCGCGAACAGTCCGATAATCATCACCACGAAGTCGATGCCATCGTAAAGCTCGGCCATGCCGAAGGTATAGCGCAGCACGCCGGTGCCGGAATCCACGCCCACCATGGCGATCATCACGCCGAGCACGGCGCCGATGGCAGTCTTGACCGGGTCCTTGCCCATCATCACCGCCATGGAAGAGAAAGCGAACACCATCAAGGCAAAGAACTCGGCGGGGCCGAACATCACCGCGACCTCGGCCAGCAGCGGCGCGAACAGCGTCAGGCCGATGATGGCGATGGTCGCCCCCACGAACGAGCTCACCGCGGACAGCCCCAGCGCCGGGCCGGCCAGGCCCTTCTTGGCCAGCGGATGGCCGTCGAGGGTGGTCATCACCGCCCCGGCATCCCCCGGCACGTTGAGCAGGATGCTCGACATGCGGCCGCCGTACTCCGCGCCGGTGTAGACCCCGGCCAGCAGGATCAGCGCTGACTCGGCGGGCAGCCCCAGCGTATAGGCCAGCGGCATGAGAATGGCGATGCCGTTGATCGGACCGATACCCGGCAGCGCGCCGAACAGCGTGCCCAGCACGGCGCCCAGAAAGGCCAGCCCCAGATTGAGCGGGGTCAGGGCGACGCCGAAACCATCTATCAGAAAATCGAACATGCCGGGTTCCTCAGGCGAAATCGGACAGCCAATAGCCACGTGGCAGGGAAATTCCCAACCCCTGCGTGAACAGAAAGTAGCTGCCCAGGGCCATCAGCACGGCGGCCAGCAGCGCCTTGAGCCAGGTCGCTTCGAACAACCGGGCCAGGACCAGCACCACAAGCAAGGTGGACCCGAAAAAGCCCAGTTGAGTGAACAGCAGCGCATAGATCACCAGCGCACCCAGCACCGCCAGCAACTTCAGCATCAGCGCCTTGTCCGGCCAGTGGCCGTTCTCGCCCGGACGAAACACCAATACCAGGGACAACGCGGCGAGCATCATCGACAGGCCGATGGGGAAAACCTTGGGCCCCACGGGCTCGTAGCTGAACGGGATCTGCAGGTTGGCGGCCTGGACGGCGGCGAACGCCGCCAGACCGATCAGGGCGAGTCCCAAAATGCGGTCGGCGGCGAGTTTCATTGTGTCAGACCCACTTCCTCGGCAAGCTGCTTGAACTGAGCGACCTGCTGCTTGACGTAGCTGTCGAAGTCATCGCCGAAACGCGACATCGGGAACAGGCCGCGCGCCGCGCGCAGCTCGGCGAACGCCTTCTTTTCGGACAGCGTCTTGAGCTTGCTCACCCATTGCTGATAGGCCTCATCGCTGACATCCGGGCCCATGTAGTAGCCACGCCAGATCGGCCACTGCACACCGTAGCCCTGCTCGGCGGCGGTGGCGATGTCGGCGTAGGGCCCGCCCAGACGTTCTTCGGACAGCGAGGCCAGCACGCGGATCTTGCCGCTTTCCAGGTACGGGCGCAGCTCCGACATGTCGCCGGTGAAGACTTGGACGTGATCACCGAGCAGGGCCGCCAACGACTCGCCGCCTCCCTCGAAGGCCACGTAGCGCAGATCGCGCGGCGAGATGCCCGCCGCCTTGGCGGTCAGTGCCGCCTTCATCCAGTCCTGGCTGCCCACGGTACCCCCGGCGCCGAAGACGATCTTGCCCGGCTGGGTCTTGAGATCCTGCATGAGTTCGTCGAGGTTCTGCCAAGGTGCGTCGGCCTTGACCACGATGGCGCCGTAGTCGGCGCCCAGCGCCCCCAGCCAGCGCACCTCATCAGCGTCGTACTCGCCGAACTTGCCCAGCGCCAGGTTGACGGCCGCACCGGTACTCGCCGCGACGATCAGGTTGGGATCGTCGTTGCGCACGCCGTTGACATGGTTGTAGGCCACCGCGCCGATGCCGCCGGGCATGTAGCTGACCATCATCGGCTTGTCGATCAGGCCGGTTTCCTGCAGCGCATTGGCCGCCAGGCGGCAGGTCAGGTCGTAACCACCGCCCGGCTTGGCCGGGGCGATACACTCGGGGGCGTCGGACTGGGCCTGGGCCGTGCCGGTCATCAGCGCGCCGCTGAGCGCGATCAGCGAGGACCAGCGGCGAAATGCCGAGTTGAATTTCATGGCGGACTCCTGTTTCTTTGTTGTCAGAGTGTCAGCGTGAGGGGCATCCCCTCCCTGCCGTCATCATCTCGATGACTCGAGAGATGCTAGGCATCCAACCTTTCATCAACCTGTCATCGGTGCCCCACCCCCGCGAGACTTTGGTCCAATGCGCCTGCTCATCGTCGAAGACGACCCGCTGATCGCCCGCTCGCTCGTCGCTGCCCTCGGCCCGCTGGGCAATACCGTCGAGACGTTCCCCCGCCTGACGGATGCCTGCGCGGCACTGGCGCATAGTCGGTTCGACCTGGTCGTGCTCGACCTGGGATTGCCCGACGGCAACGGCCTGGCACTGCTCGCCGAACTGCGCGAACGCGGCGACGCCACGCCGGTACTGATCCTTACCGCCCGCGATGGGATCGACGCGCGCGTGCGCGGTCTCGACCTGGGCGCCGACGATTACCTGGCCAAGCCCTTCTCGATCGCCGAACTCGAAGCCCGGGTGCGTGCGCTGCTGCGCCGCAGCCAGCAGCGCACCGACAACCGCCTGCAGTTCGGGCCGCTGTGCTTCGATCCTGCCTCGGGCGCCGCCACCTTGCAGGGCGAGACGCTGGCGCTGCCGCGCCGCGAGCTGGGATTGCTGGAAGGGCTGCTGTTGCATGCCGGGCGCATCGCTCCTCGGGAGATGCTCGAGACCCGCCTGTTCGGCTTCGGCGAGGTCGGCCCCAACGCGCTGGAGGTCTACATCAGCCGCCTGCGCAAGCGCCTGCAGGGCAGCGGCCTGCGCATCCGCACCCTGCGCGGGCTGGGTTATCGTCTGGAGGACGACCCCGCGTGATCGTCGTCGACGGCACGCTGAAGCGGCGTCTGGCCGTATGGCTGCTGACCGCCGTCGGTGTGCTCGGTGCATTCCTGCTGGTCGAGGCCTATACCAGCGCTCAGCGCGCCGCCAATCGCGCCTACGACAGCCAGTTGGAAGCGGCGGGGCTGACCATCGCCGAGGCGATCCAGTGGCAGGACGGTCGACCGA
Organism: Halomonas sp. IOP_31; assembly: GCF_021151495.1. Taxonomy (NCBI): domain Bacteria; kingdom Pseudomonadati; phylum Pseudomonadota; class Gammaproteobacteria; order Oceanospirillales; family Halomonadaceae; genus Halomonas; species Halomonas sp. IOP_31. The sequence continues at coordinate 43,395 of NZ_JAIRBP010000023.1, forward strand.
TCGTCGAGATGCCGGCGGCAGCCTTCCAGATACTCGCCACCGACCAGCAGGAGCGGGTGTTCTACGCGATTCTCGACGCAGCCGGCAATGAAGTGACCGGCAACCTCGACGGCGCCGTGAAACCCGCGTGGCAACGCGCCGCCCAGGCCAAGCCGGTGTGGATGACCGTTCCCCATGCCGGGACGCCCATCCGCCTGCACGGCCACGAGCTGACCTCCGCCGGCTGGGAGTCGCTGGATCCGGTGCAGATCTGGGTCGGGCATACCCTGTCGGGCCGCGAGACCCTGGCCGGCGACCTGTTCGTGGGCACCCTGACGCGTTTTCTGGCCATGGTATTGCTGGCCGGGTTGCTGATGCTGCTGGCCATCCGTACCGCACTCGGCCCGGTACGCCGCCTGCGCCAGTTGCTGCGCCAGCGCGATGCCGACGACGTCAGCCCGCTGCATGCGCGGGTACCCGGCGAACTCTACGACATGGCGGATACCCTCAATACGCTGCTCGCTCGCCAGCGCGAGGGTCGCGATGCATTGCTGCGCTTCACCGCCGATGCCAGCCACCAGCTCAAGACCCCGCTCGCCGGCTTGCAGAGCACCAGCGAGCTGGCCCTGCAGAGTGAATGTCCCGCCGACTGGCGCCAGGCCCTGGAGACCGTCCACCACAGCGCGGCACGCACCAGCCGCCTGGCCGGCCAGTTGCTGAGCCTGGCCCGCCTGCGTCACGCCGATGAGGGGAGCCTGACAGCGATCGACCTGGCCGCCCTGCTGCGCGACACCGTGATGGAATGGGCCGAGCGCGATATCGCCCAGCATCACGACCTGGGCCTGGCGCCGTTACCCGAGGCGCCGCTGCGCATCCAGGGCGAGCCCTGGTCCCTGCGTGAGATGATCGGCAACCTGATCGACAATGCGCTGCGCTATACGCCGCCGGGCAGCGAGATCACCCTCGGCCTGGAGCGCAGGGCCGACATGGTGACGCTCGGCATCGAGGACAACGGGCCCGGCGTGAGCGACGACCTGCTCGGCCGCCTGCATCAGCCCTTCGAGCGTGGCGGACGGCAGGACACCCAGGGCACCGGCCTTGGCCTGGCCATCGTCGACTCCATTGCCCGACGACACGACGCCGTGCTGAGCGTACGCAATGCGCCAGGCCATGGCTTGTGGATCGGTATACGTTTCTCGCTGCTGCCGGAGGAAACCTGACATGCTGCGACACTGGCGGGCATATCTGGTGCTGCTGTGCTTGATCCCCCTCGATACGCTGGCGCAAGTCAGGACGCCCCTGGTAATCGAGGCCGCCCTCGACCGTCAGGTCATCGCCCCGCTGCTCGATGCCTTCGAGCGCGCGCGCCCCGACATTGCCCTGGAATATCACGATCGCTCCACGCTCGAGGTCGACCGGCGCGCCCGGAACGTCCGGCCAGCCCCCGACGTGGTGATCAGCTCCGCCATGCCCTGGCAACTGGCGCGGGTCAACGAGGGACTCGCCCAGCCGCTTGACAGCGACGAGGCGCGCGACTGGCCCGCATGGGCCAAGTGGCGCAACGAGGTGTTCGGCTTCACCTTCGAGCCGATAGTCATGGCCTACCGGCTCGACCTGTCGCGGCGCATGATGCCACCGGCCACCCACGCCGACCTGAACGCCCTGCTGACTTCCAAGCTCGACATCCTGCGTGGCAAGGTGACCACTTACTCGCCCTCGCGTAGCGGCGTCGGCTACACCCTGTTCCAGCAGGACGCGCGCTACTCGCCACGCTTCTGGGATCTGGTCGCCGCCATGGGCGCCGCCGAAGTCAGCCTTGAGGCAACGACCCAAGCCATGCTCGATGGCCTGACCAGCGGCAAGTATTGGGTGGGCTACAACCTGCTGGGCTCCTACGCCATGCGTTGGGCGCAGACCCATCCGGAGCTGATCGTGCAGGTGCCCCAGGACTATGCGCTGGTGATGATACGCATGGCCTTCGTGCACCGCGATGCGCCGCACCCGGCGGCCGCCAAGACGTTCGTCAGTTTTCTGCTCGGTGTCGAGGGCCAGCGCATCCTCGCCGGCAGCACGCCGCTGTTCAGCGTGCTGCCCGAGGTCATCGGCCCCTACACCGCCCAGCGGCTGCGCGACCAGGTCGGCGAACGGCTCTATCCAATCCCCATCGATGCCTCGCTGCTGGCCTTCGTCGACCCGCTGCGCCGCGCCGCCTTCATGGCCCGCTGGAACCGCGAAATCAGCATACTCGATCCCAAGGAGGCGGCAGCCCAACGCCCCTCGAAGGCTATTCCACGCTGATTTCATAGCCGGTGAACTTGCGCAGGTTGATCACTCCGGTATCGAACATCAGGTACTGGCCCTTCAAGCCCATCAAAGTCCCGCCGACGTTGGGCGTCTTGTCGAAGTTGTGCGAGACCACCTTGGTCGGCGCTTCGAGTATCGGATAGTCGATAGCCAGCGGCTCGGCGTCGAGCGTGCGGATCGCGCCCTCGCCGAAGCGCTCGCGCAGGTCGGCGAGTCCGTCGGCCAGCGTCGCCAGCAGCCGGTCGCGCTCGGCGCACAAATCGATTTCGGCGACTTCGCCCTTGAGCATCGCCCGCCAGTTGGTGCGATCGGCGACCTGGCCCTTGAACAGCATCTCGACAAAGCCCGACTGCTGGCGGGTCTCCACCTCGAGGATCGGCAACGCCTGGATCGCACCCTGGTCGAGCCAGCGGGTCGGCAACTGGGTATGCCGGGTGATACCCACCTTGAGCCCCGAGGAGTTGGCCAGATAGACCACGTGCGGCTGGAAGCAGTGGCGCTCGCCCCACTCGGGCTCGCGGCAGGTGCCGGCAAAGTAGTGGCAGGTTTCCGGCTTGACGATGCAGGTATCGCACTGCGCCAGGCGCTTGAAACAGGGATAGCAATGACCCTGGCCGAAGCTCTTGCGCGTGGCTCGCCCGCAGTGGGTACAGGCGATCGCCCCGCTATGGCTCAGCCGCAACGTCTGGCCCAGCCGCGCATTGAGATCCAGGCGCGACTCGCCGGCGCGTAGCGTATAGCGCGCCAGACCGTCGTCGCCCATGGCGATCGCCATCTTGCTCAGGTTCCCCTGACGCGCAATCAGTTCATCCACTTGATGCTGTCCTCGCCAGCGCTCTCCGCAGGCTGGCTCTTGCAGCTGTTCTGCAGATACCCCACCCGCTCGCTCTCGGGCACGTTGTGCTCGATCTCGTAGCGGATCACCGCCTCCAGACACAGCTCGGTCTGCTCGTCGCTGAGGCGCCTGCCATCGGGCCACTTGCGCAGTGCCACGGCCTGCTTGAGGCTGTCGTAGATCGTCGGCGTCATTTGCGCGATCATTCGCTCGAAGGTCATTTCACTCATCGTCATCTCCGCCATAGCCGATACCGGCATCGTGTTCGCGAGCTATTGCCCGACCCGGACGCTGGCCGGGCGCTGGTTGAATAACGTCAATGGGATTTGGCACGCCGGCTGGCCAGCCAGCCGATCGCCAGCCCCAACAGCAGGCCTCCCAGATGGGCCTCGTTGGCGACATTGCCGAAGCCGACCGGTGCGGCGAAATCGGTCATCGTGAAGACCATCCAGCCGAGCATGAAGACCACCAGCATGGTCGGCACGAAAAAACCGCTCTGCGGAACCCGTCGCGACATCAGCCACACATAGCCGAGCAGCGCGTAGTCGACGCCGGACATGCCGCCGAACAGCACCGTCCCGGTGACGTATTGCGCGAGGTTGGAACCCGCCGCGCTGATCGCCACGACCCAGGCCAGCCGAGCGCTGCCGTGCAGGCTCTCGATCTGGCGACCGAAGTACCACAGCCACAGCATGTTGAAGATCAGATGCATCCAGCCGAAGTGCAGGAAGGCCGGCGACAGCAGACGCCAGAACTGACCGTCGCCCAGCGCGCCGGTGAGCGTACCGACGTTCAGGCCGTTGCCGACCACGCTCACCGGGACGATGGTCAGCCAGGCGATGACCCGATCGCCGAACAGGGCCATCAGCGCGAAGACCATCAGGCATAGCCCTATGATTCCGGCGGTCAGCGGCGCCTCGGCCAGTGCACCGCGCCCCCAGCCGGCGCTGGCCCGCGGCGGGTCGTCGTCGCGCAGCAGCGGCTCGCCACGCTGCCAGCGCTCGATGAGCTGCATCATCTGCGCGTGCTGGCGCGGGTCGGCCAGCCATAACACCTGAGCATCGCCCTCCTCGCTGAAACGATGCCCGATGCGTTGCGCCCAGAGCGCCTGGCGCAGGGCACGGGTATCGGTTTCGCGGGGGATCATCAGCACCTTGTGCATGATCGTTCCTTATCCTCTTTGGCCAGCCCTCACCCGGCCGGGTCGTATCGCCAGCGACTCGCGAGCCCGATGCAGCCTGAACACGCGATAGGAGCACATGAAAAACAGGGGCACATGAAAAACGCACCAAAAAGAAAAGTCCGGCGGAGGAGGCCGCCGGACAATAAGCAAGGGATCATTCAAGGGAACACTCACTCTGACGGCCGCCGCGTAAACTAGTTTCATGGCAGGGCGAAAAAATTGTGTAATGAATTGTAGCTTCATGAGTCGAGATCGATTCCCCCGGGCCGGGGACGGGCGCGTTCATCCTGGGGCACGCGCAGCCAGACGAACTTGTCGGCGCTCAGGGTCGTCTCGCCGTCCCAGCGGTAGGCGACCAGACGGCCGAACTTGACCGCACTGTAATCGAGACAGGCGATGTTCGGCGCCGGCAGCGCCGGCACCCCTTCGCACCAGTAATGGCCGAGGAACAGCGGACACTGCTCGGGGCCGTAATAAGGCAGCAGCGCACGCTCGTCATCCGACAACCGGCGCAGTTCCAGAGCGCCGGGCAAGTTGTCGGGCTGGAATATGACGTCACCGTAGGTCTGCGGGTCGCGGGCCCAGAAATGCGCACGGAAGGTTCGCCGGGTGAAGCCGTCGCCGGAGTGAATCGCAATGCCTTCGGGCAGACTCAGGTGAACGCCTCGGGTCAACCGCTCGAGCACCCGGAACGCGAAGCTTCCGGAATACGCGGACTCCCGGAGGAAAGCCGCGTCGATGCGACCCTCGGGATAGGCGGCGCGAAAGCGCTCGATCAACGGTGCATCCCAGCAGGCATGGACCACCCGCAGGCCGTCACGCTCGAGCAGCAACGGAATTTCCATGAACCAGGCCAGCGTGTCGTCCCATTCGGCGGGATGATCGCGGTACTGCTCGAGGGTCTCGCGGATGACCCGGTTGTGCCGCGGCGTGTGCTCGCGCAACCATTCACAGCCGGCGCCCGGAGGGCAACGCTGATAGTAGGCCAGCGCGTTGATCTCATGGTTGCCCATCACCATGAACGCCTCGCCGGACTCGACCATGCGCCGGGCGATCGACACCGCCAGGCGAATCCGCGGGCCGCGATCGATCAGATCGCCGAGGAAGATCACCTTGCGGCGCGGATGGCGATAGACGCCGCCGGCGAGGTGATAGCCGAGCTTTTCCAGCAGTGCGCCCAGCGTCGCGCCGCAGCCGTGCACGTCGCCGACCAGGTCGTAGCCGTCGATGCCGCCGGTCATGTTCATGTCACTCCCCCAGCCGGCTGCTCCAGCCGAGTTTGCTGCGGCAGATCTCGTAATAGTTGTGACCGCGCGGATGAATCAGTGTCAGGCGTTGCGCCTTGCGGCGCACATAAAGGATGTCGCCGGGCTTGGAGACCACCTGGGTCTGGCCGTCGCAACTGACGTGCGGATAGGCTTCGTTGGTCTCGCCGATATGGATCTTGATCTCGCTGGCGGCGTCGACCACGATCGGCCGGCTCGACAGCGTATGCGGGAACATCGGCACCAGAGTGATCGCCTCGAGTCCGGGGTGCACGATCGGGCCGCCGCCGGACAGCGCGTAGGCCGTGGAGCCGGTGGGCGTGGCCATGATCAGCCCATCGGCGCGCTGGCTATAGACGAACAGGCCATCGATGAACAGCTCGAACTCGATCATCTGCACGGCCTTGCCGGGGTGCACGACCACGTCGTTCAGCGCATCGGAGGCGCCGACCAGCAAGCCCTCGCGATACACCTCGGCGTCGAGCAGAAAGCGCCGTTCGGTTTCATAGTCGCCGGCCAGCACCTCGCCGACCTTTTCCTCGACCTCGTCGGGCAGGATGTCGGTCAGAAAGCCCAGCCGACCCCGGTTGATGCCCAGCACCGGCGTGCCGCTACGGCATAGCGCCCGGCCGGCGCCGAGCATGCTGCCGTCGCCGCCGACCACGATCACCAGATCGCAGAGTTCGCCGAGCTGACTGCGGCTGGCTTCCTGCTGGCGATGTTCGTCCAGCCCGCTGGCGGTACGGTCCTCGATGATGACATGATAGCCACGCGTGCCCAGGAAACGGATCAGCCGGCGCAGCGTCTCGACCACGCTGCCGCTGCCGAGACGACCGATCAGACCGATGTTCTTGAAAGGTTCCATGGGCGCTCCCAGCCATGTCGAGCCGGCTATTATGGGGGCTCGACGTGGCCCCGGCAAACCGCCACGAGGTGTCTCGTGTCCCGACCCCATCGGCCCCGAGACTGCACCCGGCGATTCGCTGGTACGCGATCTTGCCTGGCTGCGCGAAGCGAACGGCAGCTATCGGCGGCTGTTCGTGGTTGCCGACGACTGGCCACGGGCGATCCCGCTGCCGCCGTGGGGCTCGACATCCAAGCCGAGCTGGCCGCCATGGGCGAGCTGCTGCCGACCTGGTTGACGCTGAAGCGGGCGACGCCTCGCCCATCCTTCGTTGACCAGCAGCGCGGCGACGATGATCGCGCCACCGGCGGCCAGCCTGGGCAGGTCGGCGTCGCGATTCCAGATCAGCAGATTGACCAGCAACCCGGCGGGAATCAACAGATTGTTCATGATCGCCAGGGCGCCGGCATCGACCCGCGTCGCGCCCTTGTTCCACAGAAAATAACCGAGTCCCGAGGCGATTAGTCCCAGCCAGGCCAGCACGCCCCATTGCACGCCGTTGCTCGGCAGTTGCGCTGTGCCGAGCAGTGCGTAGGCGATGATCACCAATCCCAACGCGCCCAGGTAGAACCAGCCGAATACGCTGTGCTGGGGCACCTCGGGCGGCAGCCGGCGCGCCAGGTGACGGTAGCCGACCTGACCGATGGCGAAACACAGATTGGCGCCCTGGACGATGGCGAAACCCAGCCAGAAATCGGCGCTCACGCCCTGGTAGCGGATCACCGCCGCGCCGATGACGGCAACCGCCGCGGTGACCAGATAAAATGGCGTGAAGCGCTTGTCCAGGGCGTCATCGAGCAGCGTCACGTAGAGCGGCGTGAAGATGGTGAACAGCAGCACTTCCGGCACCGACAGCAGCAGGAAGGATTGGTAGAAGAAGATGTACATCAGCCCCAGTTGGATGGCGCCGATGGCCATCAGCGCCAGCTTGTGGGCATGGCTCAAGGCCCGCGGACGCAGAAACGGCAGAAACAGCAGGCTGGCCAGAGCGATGCGCACCAGCACCGCGAAATAGCTATCGACCTGACCGGATAGATACGCGCCGATCAGCGAGAACGAGAAGGCCCAGAGGGCCGTGACAGCGAACAGATAGGACATGAGCGATCCATGAGTCAACCAATCGAGGCGGCTATCTTAGCGCTGCGCCAACGGCTTCTGTCAACTTCAACAGTATATTTTAGTTCACAACCCTTGGCAGGATCGCGCAGCGGCTGGGCCGGCCGGGGCAACGGCACGGTGAAGGTCGAGACCCACGCCGACACCAGTCTTACATTCACTGAATGGGGTCGTTTCCGGCTGGAGGGCGCGACCGAGTCGATCGCCTTTCGCAACGTCTTCCGCTGGACACCGCGGGCGGATGCCATCGCCCTGAGCCACGAGCGGCGTGGCGTCGAAGCGGCCGTTCAACTGTTCGAATTGATACCGACCGGCCCCCGCGACGCCGCCGACTGGGTCGCCCGAGAGGCGCATCAGTGTGCCGCCGATCGCTATCGCGTGCGACTCACGCCGGCAGAAGCCGGTTTCGACCTGGCCTGGAGCATCGAGGGACCGCGCAAGAGCGAGCGCCTTTATTACCGCTATCGCTGACGTCACGCCTGCCGGTTTCGCAACGCAGATGCAAAAACGGCGCCCGCAGGCGCCGCAAGAGAGACAGAAGAGACGCCCGCAGGATCAACTTTCTTCCCAGGACTTGACCATCTCTTCGTAGGGCACGGTCTTGCCCTGCGGCTTTTCGTTGTCAAGCTCGGGCTTCGGCGCGCCGGGCTGGTCGAGCCAGTACTGGACGTCCCGCGGCTCGTTCATCTTCGGGCCGCAGGTTTCCTGCACACCGGCACGCTCCAGACGCTCCATGACCCGATCCTGCGCCTCGGCCAAGCCATCGAGCGCTTCCTTGGCGGACGACTCGCCACTGGCCGCACGGGCGACATACTGCCACCACAACTGTGCCAGCTTCGGATAGTCCGGCACGTTGGTCCCGGTCGGTGTCCATTGCAGCCGCGCCGGGCTGCGATAGAACTCGACCAGCCCGCCCAGCTTGGGCGCAGCGTCGGTCATCGCCTGGGATTGAATGTCGGACTCGCGAATCGGCGTCAAGCCGACCAGCGTTTTCTTCAGCGAAACGGTCTTGGCGGTCACGAACTGTGCGTACAGCCAGGCGCCCAGACGGCGTTTCTCGGGTGTCGACTCGAGGAAGGTCCAGGAGCCCACGTCCTGATAGCCCTTCTTCATGCCCTCTTGCCAGTACGCGCCCACCGGAGACGGCGCCATGCGCCACTTGGGCGTGCCATCCTCGTTGACCACCGGCAGGCCTTGCTTGGTCATGTCGGCGGTGAAGGCGGTGTACCAGAAGATCTGCTGGGCAATGTTGCCCTGCGCCGGCACCGGCCCGGCTTCGTAGAAGGTCATGCCCTGCGCCGCCGGCGGGGCGTATTTCTTCAGCCATTCGACGTATTTCTCGGTCGCGTAGACCGCCGCCGGGCTATTGACGGCGCCGCCGCGCGACATGCTGGAGCCGACCGGATTACACCCATCGACCCGAATGCCCCACTCATCGACCGGCAAGCCGTTGGGAATGCCCTTGTCGCCGGCACCCGCCATGGAGAACCAGGCATCGGTGAAGCGCCAGCCGAGCGAGGGATCCTTCTTGCCGTAATCCATATTACCGTAGACGCGCTTGCCATCGATGGTCTTGACGTCATTGGTGAAGAATTCGGCGATGTCCTCATAGGCCGACCAGTTCACCGGCACGCCCAACTCGTAGCCATACTTCTCCTTGAATTGCTGCTTGTATTCGGGATTGGCGAACCAGTCGGCACGGAACCAGTAAAGATTGGCAAACTGCTGGTCTGGCAGCTGATAGACCTTACCATCCGGCGCAGTGGTGAACGACAGGCCGATGAAGTCCTCGAGATCCAGCGTCGGCAATGTGAAATCGGGATTCTGCTCGATCAGGGTTGAAATCGGTACGACCTTGCCATAACGGAAGTGGGTACCGATCAGATCGGAATCGTTGACATAGCCATCGTAGATGTTGGTGCCAGAGTACATCTGGGTCTGCAACTTCTCGATGACGTCGCCTTCCTGTATTAGTGAGTGAGTCAGATTGATCCCGGTGATCTCACGAAATGCCTTGGCCAGCACCTCGGATTCGTACTTGTGGACGGTCAGCGTCTCCGAGACGACATTGATCTCCTGGCCGCGCAGCGGTTTGGCCGCGTCGATGAACCATTGCATCTCCGCCATCTGCTCTTCGGGCGTTAGCGTGGAGGGCTGGAATTCATTCTCGATCCAACGCTTGGCGGCATCTTGATACTGATCGGCAAACACCAGTGAAGGCGCCGCAAAGCAGGCGGCCAGGCTCATGGCCATGGCGATGCGCGTCGGTCGTGGCATGTAATTGATGGAAGACATAGTTACCTCGTTATTGTGGAGTACAGTGCTGCGCTTGGTGCGGCTCAGGTTTCTTTATGAATGCGTCACCCCCACTTCATGATGATGAGAAATGCCGCCACGCTGGCAAGCGTGGCGATCCACAGCGGCCACTCGGTGAACCCGAGCAGCAACAGGTGTCCGTAGCCGGCCATCAGCAAGCTGATGAATAGACGATCCCCGCGGGTCGTGGAGATCGGCAAGAAACCTTGGCGCTGAATACCCGGCGACACGGTCTGCCAGATCGTCATGCCAATCAGGATCAGGCCGATGACGGTGAAGAAAATCGCCGTCGGCAGTGTCCATGCCATCCATTCCATATCTTTCTCCTTGCCGATTCGTTAATTGACGATGCCTGCTGCCAGGCGGTTCATACCCGCCCCAGCGCAAAGCCCTTGGCGACATGATTACGAACGAAGTAGATCACCGCGATCCCGGGCAGCAATGCCACCACCCCGGCGGCGGCCAGCAGCCCCCAGTCGATGCCGCCGGCGGAAATGGTGCTGGTCATCTGCGCCACGATCGGCTTGGCATCCACCGAGGTCAGCGTGCCGGCCAGCAGCAGCTCGACCCACGAAAACATGAAGCAGAAAAATGCCGTGACGCCGATGCCAGGGCGAATCATCGGGATGAAGATTCGAAAGAAGAAGCGCGGAAAGCTATAGCCATCGATATACGCCGTCTCGTCGATCTCCTTGGGGACGCCCGACATGAAGCCTTCGAGAATCCACACCGCCAGCGGCACGTTGAACAGAGTCTGGGCCAGCGCCACGGCAATCGCGGTGTCGAACAGGCCGACCGAGGAATACAACTGGAAGAACGGCAGCAGGAATACTGCCGGCGGTGCCATGCGGTTGGTCAACAGCCAGAAGAACATGTGCTTGTCGCCGAGAAAACGGTAGCGCGAGAACGCATAGGCCGCAGGCAACGCCGCCGCCAGCGAAATCACCGTGTTCATCGACACGTAGCTCAATGAATTGAGATACGTCGTGTACCAGGTCGGATCGGTGAAAATAGTCTGGTAGTTGCCGAGCGTGAGGTTCTCCGGCCACAGTGTCAGCCCACCGAGGATTTCCTGGTTGGACTTCAGCGACATGTTGATCAACCAATAGATCGGCACCAGCACGAACAGCAGATAAGTGAATAGCACCAACAGTTTGCGGGTTTTCATCGCGCACCTCAGGCGTTATCGTCGGAGTGGGTCATGGCGGTATAGAACAACCAGGTGACCAGCAGGATGATCAGGAAGTAGATCAGCGAGAAGGCGGCGGCGCGGCCGATGTCGAACTGACCCACGGCCATCTTGGTCAACGTCTGGCTGAGGAAGGTAGTGGTGGTGCCTGGGCCGCCCCCGGTCAGCACGAACGGCTCTGTGTAGATCATGAAGCTGTCCATGAAGCGCAGCATCACGGCGATCAGCAGAACGTTCTTGAGCTTGGGTAGCTGAATGTAACGGAATACCGCCCAGTGCGAGGCCCTGTCGATGCGCGCGGCCTGGTAGTATACGTCGGGAATCGCACGCAGCCCCGAGTAACACAGCAGCGCCACCAGCGAGGTCCAGTGCCAGACGTCCATGATCAGTACCGTGACCCAGGCATCCACGGTATTGGAGGCGTAGTTGTAATCGATGCCCATCTCATTGAGCGTCCAGCCATAGAGCCCGATGTCCGCGCGGCCGATAATTTGCCAGATGGTGCCGACCACGTTCCACGGAATCAGCAGCGGCAGTGCCAGCAAGATCAGGCAGATCGGTACGCCGATACCGCGCCGCGGCATGGAGAGCGCAACGACAATGCCCAACGGGATCTCGATCGCCAATACGCTGAACGAAAAACCGAACTGACGAAGCAAGGAATTGTGCAGCAGTGGATCGCGCAGGATCTCGCGAAACCACTCGGTGCCGACGAAGTAGCGATTCCCCTGGCCGAAGATGTCCTGCACCGAGTAATTGACCACCGTCATTAGCGGCACGATGGCGCTGAACGCAACCAGCACGAAGACCGGCAGTACCAGCAGCCAGGCCTTATTGTTGTGAATCTTGTCCATCATTCATCTCCACCAGATAATCGTCGGCGTAGAACTTGGTCCAAAGCTCGGGGAATAGCAGCCCTACCTCGCTTTCGGGCACCGTCTGGTCCTCTTCGATACGAGCCTTTATCGGCGACTTGTTCGTCATGCCGAGCTGCAGATCGAGCACCTTGTAGGTTCCCAGGTCTTGAACCAGATCGAGCGTGGCACGCAGCGATGATTCGGCGGGCTCGACCAGCTGTACGAATTCCGGGCGGATACCCAGCGTCAAACGCTGTCCGGCATGTGCTTCGAGGGCTTGGTGCACCGCTGGGGACAACCGTAGATCGGCGCCCGCCAGGCACACGCCGTCAGCCGTCAGTTCGACCTCGAACAAGTTCATGCCGGGACTACCAATGAAGTAGCCGACGAAGGTGTGAGCGGGGTTTTCGAAAAGCTCGCGCGGAGTGCCGAACTGGACGATCTGGCCGTCATACATCACCGCGATCTTGTCGGCGAAGGTCGAGGCCTCGAGCTGGTCATGGGTCACGTAGACCATGGTGATGTTGAAGCGCTCGTGGATCTGCTTGAGCTTGCGACGCAGGCGCCACTTCAGTTGCGGATCGATGACGGTCAACGGCTCGTCGAAGAGGATCGCCGCGACGTCGTCGCGCACCAGGCCGCGTCCCATCGACACTTTCTGTTTCTCGTCGGCAGTCAGGTTGCGGGCCTTGCGCTGCAGTAGATGGGAGATTTCCAGCGCCTCGGCAACCTCCTGGACACGCTCGGCGATCTTGGCCGCCGGCTGGCGCTGATTGCGTAGCGGAAAGGCCAGGTTGTCGTGCACCGTCATGGTGTCGTAGATCACCGGAAACTGAAAAACCTGGGCGATGTTGCGTTGCTGAGGCGACAGGGCGTTGACGGACTCGCCGTCGAACATCACCCGGCCCTGGGAGGGCTCGAGTAGCCCCGAGATGATATTGAGCAACGTGCTCTTGCCGCAGCCCGACGGGCCGAGCAGCGCATAGGCCCCGCCCTGTTCCCAGACATGATCGATACGCCGCAATGCGTAGTCGCTGGGCTGCTGGGGGCTGGCCGCATAGCTGTGCGCCAGTTGGTCGAGTCGAATTTCCGCCATGATTGCCTCATTGGGCCGCAAGGGATGGTGCCCGGACCAGCTCGCCCGGCTCGTCGAAGACGAACAGCTTGTTGCTGGGGGCATAGACACGGATCGCGCTGTCGACCGGGAAGTCGTGGATACCGCCGAGGTGCAGCACAAGCTGGAGATCGTTGCTGGCGACGTGCAGAAAGGTTTCCGACCCGCTGATCTCGGCAACGCCGACCTCGACGCAGAATTCCAGGTCGTCGTCGTTCAGAGGCGTCAGGCTGAGATGGCTGGGGCGCATGCCCAGGCGATACGGGCCATCGTCGAGCGACGCCAATAGCCGTGGCAGGGGAAAAACCGTACTGCCGACGAGCAGCCCGCTACCGCGCACCACAACCTCCATCAGATTGATCGGCGGCTCACCGAACAGAGCCGCCGCCTCGACCGTTTGCGGGCGATGAAAGACAGTATCGCTGGGGCCGGTCTGCAATATTCGCCCTTCATGAAGGAGCGTAGTGGTGTCGCCCAGCGCCAATGCCTCGGCCGGCTCGGTGGTGGCATACACTGCCACGGTATTGCGCGTACGAAACAGCTTGCGCATCTCCAGGCGCAGCTCTTCGCGCAACTTGTAGTCCAGGTTGACCAGCGGTTCGTCGAACAGCACCAGGTCGGCATCCTTGACCAGCGCCCGGGCCATTGCGGTGCGTTGCTGCTGGCCGCCGGACAGCTCCAGCGGATAGCGCCCCAGCAGATGATCGATGCGTAGCATGGCCGCAATCTCCTCGACACGCCGCTGGATCTCGGCCTTGGAGACCCGGGCCAGTCTGAGCGGAGAGGCGATGTTGTCGAACACCCGCAGCGAGGGATAGTTGATGAACTGCTGGTAGACCATCGAGATGTTGCGCTTGCGCACCGGGACGCGGGTCATGTCCCGCTCGCTGAACAGCACGCGTCCGCGATCCGGTGCATCGAGCCCCGCCATCAGCCGCATCAGGGTTGTCTTGCCCGACAGCGTATGGCCCAGCAACACATTGAAGGAGCCCTGCTCCAGGCTCAGGCAGGCATCGCTGATATGTTTCTCACCGCTGACCGTGCGGTCGATATGTTCAAGGACTAGCCTGAATATTGCACCATTGGCGCGAGTTCGGCCTGCTGAGTGATCAGGCCAGCTCTTCATGCTGGATTCAGCAAGAATCGGTCACGTTTTGATCAATTACCCAGCGTCGAGACAC
>NZ_JAIRBP010000024.1:0-56228 GCF_021151495.1 Halomonas sp. IOP_31
GAGGCGGTCGGCATGGTACATTTCGTCATGGCGGTTGATGCGGTTGATTCTTGTGTAGGAGCTTGAATTATAACCGATTTTCAGCCGCTTTTTTCATGTCTGATGAAATATCCGGGCTAGCATTGTGGATGCGGATCAACGCTCACTAAGCAGGGCCGCTCAATGGCCATGGATCAATCGCCGGCCAACCACTCGGTGACGAGGCGTTGCTCGGCGAAGCCGGCCAGGTCGAGTGCGGGGTCGGCCAGTGCATCCAGCCAGGCCACCGCGAAGCTGCCCGGCCCGGCGGCGTGGGCTTCGGCCCGCTCGGCCGCTGCCGCGGCATGTACATGGGCGGCGAGCATGGCCCCGACGACGTCGTCGCAGACCGCGGCGTAGGCGGCGGCTATTGCCCCCAGCGCGCAGCCGCTGCCGGTCATGCGCGCCTGCCAGGCGCTGCCGCCGTCGAGGCGCAGCTCGAGCGGGCATGCCCGGCCATCGTTGTCGGCCCGCGCCACCAGGCGATCCTGCACCCCGGAAACCGCCACGCCGCCGCACCGCGCGAGCAATCGGCGGGCGGCGTCGCGGGCCTCCGCGCTGGCACGCGCGCTGTCGACGCCGCGCCCGCCGCCTTCCGCCTGACCACCCAGGGCGATGACCTCGGCGGCGTTGCCACGCAATAGCGTCGGCCGGTGCGCCAGCAGTTCCTCGGCCCAATGGCGGCGCAGCGTCAGCGCGCCGGCGCCCACCGGGTCGAGCACCCAAGGCACGCCCACCTCGCCGGTCGCGGCGATGGCGCGATGCATCGCCTCGATCTGGTGGTCGCTGGGGGTGCCCTGGTTGACCAGCACGGCGCCGGCCTGGCGCGCCACGTCGGCGGCTTCCTGGGGATGATCGGCCATCACCGGCGCAGCGCCGATCGCCAGCAGGGTGTTGGCGACCACGTTGATGGTGACCCGGTTGGTCAGGCAGTGAACCAGCGGCGAGCGCTCTTTCAAGCGCCGGTGAGCCTCGCTCACCGTCTGCGGTGTCGGGGGCTGGGCGGCGCACTTGCGTATGGTCATGGCGGCTCCCTGTCGCGAAGAGGAAACGGTACCGGCCAGCATGCCGCTGGCCGGTACCGGGCTCCCTACAGGATAGCGTGTCGAGCTAGTCGCGAAAGCGCCGGCAGGCCGGCCAGTGCTTCATCAGCAGGTAGTAGGTGAGGCCGGCCGGGACGAGGCTGATGTACCACCCCAGATCCGTGAACGCGAACGCCGCCGCGAAGCCGACCAAAGAAGCGATGATGGCCGCTGGGTTAATGCCGCGATACGGGCCGTCCTTGTCGTACAGGGCGGTAAGGTCCAGGCTGCGGCGACGGGTGAGGTAGTAGTCGACCACCATGACGGCGAAGATCGGGCCGAGGAAGGCGGAGTAGATCTGGATAAACAGCTGCAGTCCGGCGGCGGAGTCGGGTTGCACCAGCTTCCAGGGGAAGGTGGCCACGGCGAGCAGCCCCACCAGGATGGTGGAGGTCTTGAAGGGGAGCTTGAAGACGTCCATGAATACGTAGGTCGGCGGCACCACGTTGTTGAGCACGTTGGTGGTGACCTGGGCGAAGGCGATGAACAGCAGGGTGGTGACCAGCAGCAGGGTGTTGTCCGTCGCGTTGCTGAACACGTCGATTGGATCGACCGTCCCCGTTGCACCCGAGACCATGAAACCGATCAGGCCCATGAACAGGGTGACCGGCAGAATGGCCATGGTATAGATGGTGGTTATCAGACCCGGGCCAGTATCGCGCACGTGCTCCCGAGAGTAGTCGCTGACGTTGAGCATCATGGTCGCGTAGATCCCCAGGTACAGCATGGTCGCAGACCAGAATGGCGCCCCCCATGTGCCCTCGATGTCGACCAGGTTGGCCCCGATTTGGTCACCGTATCGGTTGATAACGCTGATGAACATGTAGACCAAGGAGGCCAGGATGAAGACACTGCCGATGTTCTCCAGCCACTTGATGCCCTTGAATCCGAAGACCGACAGGCCGATCTGGAGCCCCTGGAAGACGATGAACCAGGCGACAATGTTGTCGAAGCCGAACAGGGTGGCCGTCACCAGGTTGAGGGCGCCCGCGCCGATCCAACTCTGGAATCCGTACCACACCAAGGCGGGGATGGCCCGCACCAGGCCGGGGATCTTGGTGCCAGCCATGCCGAAGGCGCTGCGCGCCTGGACCACGAAGGGGATGCCGTACTTGTGGCCGGCGGCGCCGTTGATGGCGAGTCCGATGCCGATAACCAGGCATCCGATGCTGACAGCCAGCACCGCCTGGAGCAGGTTCAAGGTCCCGACCAGGCTGGATCCGACGGTGAACGTCCCGATAGAGACGCACCCACCCATCCAGGCTGCCAGGTAGGAGGTGCGCCCCATGATGCGGGTCTTCTGCGGTGCCAGGGATTCGTCGCCGGGGGCCTTGGTCGCCGTGGCGACGGCGTCGGGCGCCGCCCCGGGCTGGGAGGTCGAAGTGGTCATACGTTGCCTCGCGGTGATTGCCGGTTTGTTGTCGTCGCCGCAAGCGGCGGGTCTTGGGTCTGAGGCGTGCTGCGTCGTTGTTGTAATTGATTGGCGTGTCGGATTTCTGGGTCTTGGGTGGCACCTTGTGTCGTAAGGTTGGCGGGCTCGTCAGTGGCGCGCGTCGCTCCAGTCGGCGAACCGGCCGCTGAACGGCTTGGGTCGTGGAAACGCCAGGTCGCCGTGCTTGCTGGTGTGAAGGCCCAGCCCGACCAGCGCCTCGGCGAGCTTGACCGAGGCGGTCACGCCCTCGATCACCGGCAGACCCACGGCGTCGCTGATCCG
Organism: Halomonas sp. IOP_31; assembly: GCF_021151495.1. NCBI lineage: Bacteria > Pseudomonadati > Pseudomonadota > Gammaproteobacteria > Oceanospirillales > Halomonadaceae > Halomonas > Halomonas sp. IOP_31. The sequence goes on from NZ_JAIRBP010000024.1 coordinate 2,815, forward strand.
CCCGGTGAGATCGGCCATGCCGCCGCAGCCCAGCACGATCGAGCCGATGCCGTCCTCGTCGCGGGCGCGCCGGCACTCGGCGACGATGCGCTCGAAGGCCGCCTCATTGTTGTCTTCCAGTTCGAGCACCGGAATCTCGGCGGCACGCACCCGCCGGCAGTGGCCGGCGAAGCCGTAACTGGCGAGCAGGTGCTCGGCGATGATCGCGGTGCGCCCCAGCGTGGTGACCACCGAAAAGCGCGTGCTGACCAGCGTGGCCATGTGGAAGGCGGCTTCGGCGATGCCGATCACCGGCGCCCGGGTCAGCTCGCGCGCGGCCATCAGCCCGGGGTCGCCGAAGCAGGCGACGATATAGGCGTCGACCGATTCGCGCTCGCCGCGGCGCACCTCCTCGGCGACGCCGACCGCGCTGATCGCCTCGTCGAAGTGGCTCTCGATCGACACCGGGCCGTCCTGTGGGTTGACCGCGCTGATGCGCGTGCCCGGCGCGGCGATCGCCTCGGCGGCTTTGCCGATCCTGGCGGTCATGCTGGCGGTGGTGTTGGGATTGATGACGCGAATGTGCACGGTTGTCTCGCGGCTGAAGGCCGGCCTCACCTGGTTGTCTACGATATGAAAATATTTTGTACACAAAAGTTAGAGGCCGCTGGCAGCGAATGCAAGCAAAGAAGCGTTGGCCAGGCAGGAAGGTGTCAACGCGTCGTGGAGGATTCGCCGACTTGGCTGAGACCAGGACAAGAGCCAAGTCCAGCGTCCGGGAACGGCTTGCCGTGGAGGCGCGTTAGGCGCTAGGTTAGCCTTGTATACATTGGTCCCGGGCACTCGCCGCCTGTACAACGACAAGGAAAACCGTCATGTCTCTATCGGATGCCGCCTACCCCCGCGATCTGATCGGCTACGGCCGCACGCCACCGCAGGCCGACTGGCCGGGCAAGGCGCGCATCGCCGTGCAGTTCGTGCTCAACTACGAGGAGGGCGGCGAGAGCTGCGTGCTCCACGGCGACAGCCACTCCGAGCAATTCCTCTCCGAGATCGTCGGCGCGGCGGCCTATCCCGAGCGCCACATGAGCATGGAGTCGATCTACGAGTACGGCTCGCGGGCCGGTGTATGGCGGGTGCTGCGCGAGTTCGAGCGGCGCGGCCTGCCGCTTACCGTGTTCGGCGTGGCGATGGCTCTCGAGCGCAACCCCGAGGTCGCCCGGGCGTTCAAGGAACTGGGTCACGAAGTCGCCTGCCACGGCTACCGCTGGATCCACTACCAGAACGTGCCGGAGACGATAGAGCGCGACCACATGCGCCGGGCGGTCGAGATCTTCGAGTCGCTCTACGGCGAGAAACCGCTGGGCTGGTATACCGGCCGCGACAGCCCCAACACCCGGCGGCTGCTGCTCGACCGGGGCGGTTTTCTCTACGACAGTGATTACTACGGCGACGACCTGCCGTTCTGGAGCGACGTCAAGGACAGCCAGGGCCAGACGCACCGCCACCTGATCGTGCCCTATACGCTGGATACCAACGACATGCGCTTCGCCTCGCCCACCGGCTTCGACCACGGCGAGCCCTTCTTCCAGTATCTGCGCGATGCCTTCGACGTGCTCTATGAAGAAGGCGCGGAGACCCCCAAGATGCTGTCGATCGGCCTGCACTGCCGGCTGGTCGGGCGCCCCGGGCGCTTCCGCGCGCTGCAGCGCTTCCTCGATCACCTCGAGGCCCACGACCGGGTGTGGATAACCCGGCGTGTGGATATCGCCCGCCACTGGGCCGAGCATCATCCCGCGTCGCGCGGTTGAAGCGCTCGACCACCGTCAACGTTTCAAGGTAAGCCATGACACAACCGACCTATTACGCCCCACACGGCGGGCTGCCGCCGCAGACGCAACTGCTTTCCGATCGGGCGGTGTTCACCGAGGCCTACGCCTTCATTCCCAAGGGGGTGATGCGTGACATCGTGACCAGCAACCTGCCGTTCTGGGACAGGACGCGGCTGTGGGTGCTGTCGCGGCCGCTGTCGGGCTTCGCCGAGACGTTCTCGCAATACATCATGGAAGTCGCCCCGGGCGGTGGCAGCGACAAGCCCGAGCTCGACCCGGCGGCCGAAGGCGTGCTATTCGTGGTCGAGGGCGAATTGAGCCTGACCCTGGCCGGTGAGCATCACATCCTGCAGCCGGGCGGCTATGCGTTCATCCCCCCGGGCTGCGACTGGCGGGTGCGCAACGAAGCCGATAGCGAGGTGCGCTTCCACTGGATTCGCAAGGCCTACGAGCGCGTCGAGGGCATCGCGACGCCCGAGCCGTTCATCGCCAACGAAGTCGACATCGAGCCGCTGGTGATGCCCGATACCGACGGCAAATGGAGCACCACGCGCTTCGTCGACCCTGGCGACATGCGCCACGACATGCACGTCAACATCGTCAACTTCGAGCCCGGCGGGGTGATTCCCTTCGACGAGACCCACGTCATGGAACACGGTCTCTACGTGCTCGAGGGCAAAGCGGTCTATCACCTCAACCAGGACTGGGTCGAAGTCGAGGCCGGCGACTACCTATGGCTGCGCGCGTTCTGTCCGCAGGCCTGCTACGCCGGCGGCCCGGGGCGCTTTCGCTATCTGCTCTATAAGGACGTCAACCGGCACATGAAATTGTGCCTGTAAAACTGTCTGCGCTCGGTCATGCAGTGTTGAAGATCAACTCGGGCGCGAGTCCGATCAAAATGCTCATTTACGACTTGTAAACTCGTGTGCGAGCCCAGTCCGCTTTTCGCCGATCTTCGCCTCGCCTGACCTTCGCTCGCCTAGTTTTACGAGACGTAGAATCGAACAGGGTTATGAACATGCTCGAACTCACCGCCCAGCCCCTCACCAACGAGGCCTTCGCGCCCTTCGGCGATGTCATCGACACGCGTACGGCCGAGTACTTTCACATCAACGCCGGGCGCACACGGCGCTATCACGACCTGGCCAGGGTCGAGACGCTGGGTGACGAGGCGCGCGCCCTGATCAGTATCTTCGTCAGCCAGCCGGTCACGCTGCCGCTGACGCTGGACTTCCTGGAGCGCCATCCCTTGGGCAGCCAGGCGTTCATGCCGCTGCACGAGGAGCGCTTTCTGGTCGTCGTAGCGCCGCCCGGCGAGACCATCGATCCGGCCGGCATGCGCGCCTTCGTCACCGACGGCCGGCAGGGCGTCAACTACCGCGCCGGCACCTGGCACGCCATTCAGTCGGTGCTCGAGCGCGAAGGCGAGTTCCTGGTGGTCGACCGCGGCGGGCCGGGCGACAACTGCGACGAGCACCCCCTGGCCGCACGCATCAGCCTGCCCTGAGCCACTCATCTCTGTCCAGAGTCGCCGATGCCGTCGTTTTCCGCCAATCTCAGCATGCTGTTCGGCGAGGTCGATTTTCCCGCGCGCTTCGAGCGTGCCGCAGCGGCCGGCTTTCGCGGCGTCGAGTGTCACTTCCCCTACGGCTATCGCCCCGAGACGCTGCGCGCGACGTCTATCACATGCAGGTGATGGAGGGCGATCTGGCGATGACGCTGGAGCGGCTCCTGCCGCGCATCGGTCACATCCAGGTGGCGGACGCCCCGGGGCGCCACGAACCGGGTGCCGGCGAGATACACTATCCGTTCCTGTTCAAGCATCTCGATCGGCGGGGCTATCGCGGCTGAGTCGGTGCCGTGTACTGGCCGGCGAGTACCACCGAGGCGGGGCTTGGCTGGCTTAAGGCTTGCTTGCCGGGCCGAGATTAATGCGTTTGCGCTCGGTTTAGAGCGAGCCCGGGTCCCAGCGCGACGCCCCGGCGGTGCCGGGGCCATTGGCGAGCCGCTGAAGAGGCGCTCGGTCAGCCGGCCGGCGGGGCGCTCGGCTGGGTCAGCGTCGCCTTGGGGGCGCGCTCCATGCGCTCGCGCTCCTGGTCGAGCTTGGCCAGTGCCTCGGCCTCGCTGACCCGCGAGGCCGGCGTGGCCAGGCTGACGATCACCCCGCCGAGGGTCGCCACGATTACCGCGGGAATGCTGGGATTGCCCCAGAAGGCGCTCCACTCGGGGTTGGCGATCACCGCCAGCGAGGTCGCCGAGGCACTGATCAGGCTGGCTACCGCCCCTTGCCAGTTATAGCGCGGCCAGAAGCGACCCAGCATGCCGCACACGAACAGCCCGGCAAGCACCGTCGAGATCATCTTGGTGATGTAGCTGACGACGTTGTCCGAGGTCAGCGCGAAGGCCAGCGCCAGGCCGATGGTGGCGACCAGCGCCAGGCGTGAGTAGAGCACCACGTGGCGCGCCGAGGGCGTGCGTCCGGTGAACAGCACGTAGATGTCGCGCATCAGCGTCGAGACCCCGGCGATGGCGTCCGAGCTGGCGCTCGACATGGTCGCCGACAGCCCGGCGACCAGCAACAGCAGGCCCAGGCCGAGCGGCAGCACTTCGGTGGCCAGGAACGGGAAGGCGTAGTTGCTGTTGTCGAGATCGGGATTGAGCACGTGGGTGGCCATGCCGATGATCGCCGGAACGATCGAGAAGGCCATATAGAGCACCCCGGTGATGACGAACGAGCGACGCACCGAGCCCACTGACTTGCCCGAATAGATGCGCTGGCGGAACGACGGGGTGGACAATACCCCCACGGCGATCACCGTGGCCAGCGACAGTGCCGGCAGCCCGCCAATCTTGTCGATGCCCAGGAAGCTGGTCGAGGCGGCATCCATGCCGGCGGTGAGGCCGTCGAAGCCGCCTACCTCGATCAGCGATAGCCCGGCCATCAGGAAGAAACCCACGAACAGTACGATGGCCTGGACGGTGTCGGTCCAGACCACCGCCATGTAGCCGCCGATCACGCAGTAGACGCCGAAGCCCAGTGCCACCACCAGCTTGGCCAGGGTCGGGTCGATATCGGCCATCCAGGCCAGATAAAGCCCGCCGCCGAGGATATGCGCGCCCAGCCAGCCGATGCAGGCGAGGTAGATCAGCAGTGCGACTATATTGCGCACCAGTCGATTGGCGCCGACGTAGTAGGAGAGCTCCTCGCTCATGGTCATGAAGCGGAACTTGCGTACCGGGGCGAAGCAGAACGCCAGCAGCAGCACGCCGACTGAGCCGCCGATGCCGTAGAGCGCGCCGGCCCAGCCGTTGCTATAGCCGAAGCCCACCGCACCCATGCTCGAGCCGGTACCCACCATGGTCGCCACGGTGGTACCCACGGTGAGAAACAGCGGTAGGCTGCGCCCACCGAGCAGGAAGTCGTCACCCGTACCGCGACTGTTGCGCGACACCCACCAGCCGAAGCCGATCATCGCCACGATATAGACGAAGAAGGTGCCGAGGAAGATATGACTGTTCATACATGCCTCTTATACTTGTTGGCTCGGTCGTTGCCGCGACCGAGGCAGTGGTAGAAAACGTTATCGGTTGAAACGTGGTTATCGCTGCAGTGTGTGGCGTCGGGGCCTTGCCGGGCCTCGGCGCCTTTTTGTTGCCGGTGCCTTTATTGCCGATTCATGGCCCGCGGGTTGCCGCCCGCGGACTCACGCAGCGGTCGCGCTCAGGCGCGGTCGGCGCGGTAGCACTTGACGTCGACCTCCACCTTGCAGTCGACCACCAGGTCCTGGACGCTGCAGATGCGCGCCGGCGGATGCTCGCCGAACACCTCAGCGAAGACCTTGTTGAACGACGAGAAGTAGCGCGCATCGGTGAGCACCGCGGTGACATGGACGACGTCTTCCACCTCGTAACCGGCCTCGCGCATGATCGCCAGGCAGTTGTCGAAGGCCAGCCGGGTCTGCTCGACGATGCCGCCCTCGACGACCTCGCCGGCGGTCATCGGGGTCTGGCCCGAGACCAGCAGCCAGCCGGCGGCCTGGGTGGCGCGGGCGAACGGCAGCTTCTGGCCGCCGGTGCCGACGCCGCCCTCGACGCCGTAACGCTGGATGGTCATGAATTTTCCTCCGTGGTGAATGGATTAGTGGGTTGGGGGGATAGATGTTGGCTGCGCCGCAGCAGGCGGCCGCCGCGTTCGCCGGTGGCCGCGCCGGCGCGGTAGCCGATCACGCCGTTGACCATCACCAGCTCGATGCCGCGGGCGGCAGCGATCGGCCGGGCGTAGTCGGCGCTGTCCTCGAGAGTGGCGAGGTCGAACAGCGTCAAGTCGGCGTAGCCGCCCTCGCGAATCACCCCGCGATCGGTGAGGCCGAACTGGGCGGCCGACAGGCCGGTCATCTTGCGCACCGCCTCGGTCAGCGACATCAGTTCGAGATCGCGGCTGTAGTGGGCGAGCACCCGCGGGAAGGCGCCCCACAGCCGCGGATGCGGATGCGGGTCGTTGGGCAAGCCATCGGAGCCGATCATCGCCAGCGGGTGCGCCAGCACCCGACGCATGTCGTCCTCGCTCATGTTGTGGTAGACCGCGCCGGCCGGCTGCAGGCGGTGCGCGGCGTCGAGCAGCGACAGGCCCCAGTCGGCGGCGATCTCGGCGAGCGCGCGCTGGGCCTGCTCGGGGTGCGGGTCCGACCAGGTGATGAAGATCGCGATCTCGTCGGTGACCTGACCCAGATCCAGCGTCGACGAGCCGGCGGTATACGGATAGCAGTCGCAGTGCGCGCGTTGGTGGCGCGCGGCGTCCTCGAGCTTGGCCAGGGCGCGTGGCGCGCCGCCCCAGTTGCCGGCGCCGGCGCATTTCAGGTGCGAGATCACCAGTGGCGCCTGGCCCTGGCGCGCGGTCTCGAAGGCCTCGTCCATTGCTGCGGGCAGGCCGGCGAACTCGTCGCGCAGATGGGTGGTATACACGCCGCCGGCGGCGCCGACCTCGGCGACCAGCGGGCGTAGCTCCTCCAGCGGGGCGTGGAAGGCGTTGCGGTAGGCCAGCCCCGAGCTCATGCCCAGCGCGCCGGCGGCCAGCGCCTCGCGCAGGGCGTCGCGCATGCTGGCGATCTCGGCCTCGTCGGCGGGGCGGGCGAAGTCGCCCATCGCCTGGCTGCGCAGGCTGGTATGGCCGATCAGCGCGGCGACATTGACCGCGGGCGCGGCGGCGTCCACCGCCTCGGCGTAGGCCTCGAAACTGGGGTAGCGGAAGTCCTCGGCGCGGCCCAGCAGATTCATCGGGTCGGGCACGTCACCGCTAAGCGTCACCGGCGCGGCGCTGATCCCGCAGTTGCCGACCACCACCGTGGTCACCCCCTGCGAGAGCTTGGGCAGCATCCCGGGGGTGCGGATGACGTTGGTGTCGTCGTGGGTATGCACGTCGATGAAGCCCGGCGCCAGGTAGCGGCCGTGGGCGTCGATCACGCTGTCGGCGGTGGCCTCGCCGAGCGCGCCCACGGCGACGATGCGCTCGCCGCGCACCGCCAGGTCGGCGCGAAACGGCTCGGCGCCGGTGCCGTCGACGATCCAGGCGCCGCGGAACAGGGTGTCGTAGCGCATGCTCAGTCTCCCAGCGGTTGGCGGTTGTCGCCGCCGCGATGGGCGTCGAGGGTGATCTTGAGCCGGCGCAGCTTGGTGCGCGAGCGGTCCTGATGGCGCAGCGCCAGTTCCAGCGCCAGCACGTCGATGGCGGCGAGCATGGCGTAGCGCGACGCCGAAGGGTGATAGATGAAGTCGGTCTCGCGGGCCACCACCGGCAGCACCACGTCGGCGGCCTCGGCCAGCGGCGAGCCGTGGGCGGTGATCGCCACCACCCGGGCGCCGTACTGGCGGGCGATCTGCGCCGACTCGACGATCTCGGGGGTGTAACCGCTCACCGACAGCGTCACCACCACGTCGCGGGGTTCCAGCGTCGAGGCGACCATCCGCGGCAGCAGCGACTGCGGGTAGGCGCTGATCGCGTAGCCCAGCCGCACCAGCCGAAACTGCAGCTGCTGGGTGAGCATCGTCGAACTGCCGCCGGCGCCGAACGTGAGGATCTGGCGCGCGCCGTCGAGCAGTTCCACGGCACCGGCGACGGCGAACAGGGCGCCAGCCCGGGAGGAGGGGTATGAGAGAACCGATGACTGAACCGATGAGTGAACCGGCCAAGCGCAAGGCAATAAGCAACAAGGGCACGCCCGAGACGGGGCGCTCGCTGCTGAATGGGGTCAGCCTGCCGGCGGCGGCGATCTTCGAAGCGCCGCTTTCGCACAATCTGGCCTGGATGCAGCGCTTCGCCGAGGCCCACGGCGCGCATCTCGCGCCACACGGCAAGACCACCATGACCCCGGCGCTGTTCAGGCGCCAGCTCGAGGCCGGCGCCTGGGGCATCACCCTGGCCACCGCGCCGCAGTGCCGTGCGGCCTACATCCACGGCGTGCGCCGTCTGTTGCTCGCCAATCAGCTGGTCGGCGAGGCCAACATGGCGATCGTCGCCGGGCTGATCGAGGCCGGTGCCGAGTTCTACTGCGTGGTCGACGGCGAGGCCAACAGCCGCGCGCTGGGGCGGTTCTTCGCTGCGCGCGGGTTGACGCTCAACGTGTTGATCGAACTGGGCGTGCCCGGCGGGCGCACCGGCTGTCGCACAGCCGAGCAGGTGGTCGAGCTGGCGCGCCTGGTCGACGCCGAACCGGCCCTGCAACTGGCCGGCATGGAAGGCTACGAGGGCGTTGTGGGTGACGCGGCGCAGGGCGCCGATCCGGTGCCGGTGATCCGCGACTATGCCGCACGGTTGGTCGACTGCGCGCAGCGCCTCGATCGCGACGGACTGATCGGCGTCGGTGCGCCGATCATCACCGCCTCGGGCTCGGCCTGGTACGACCTGATCGCCGAGGCCTTCGACGCCGCCGAGCTGCGCGAGCGCTTCACGCCGGTGCTGCGCCCGGGCTGCTACGTGGTTCACGACCATGGCCTCTATCGTCAGGCCCAGCGCGGCGTGCTGGCGCGCCGCCCGGACCTGCACGAGGGGCTCGAGCCGGCGCTCGAGGTATTTGCCCAGGTGCAGTCGCTACCCGAGCCGGGGCTGGTGATCGTCGCCCTGGGCAAGCGCGACATCGGCTTCGACCAGCTGCCCGAGCCGTTGCGTCGCTATCGAGAGCAAGGGCTGCGAGAGCAAGGGCCGCGCGAGGGCGGCCGCGCCGACGAGACGCTGAGCGTCGCAGGCTGGCGGCTGACCCGGCTGATGGACCAGCACGCCTTCATCGAGCTGCCCGCGGGAAGCGACGACGTCGCGGTCGGCGACATCGTCGCCTTCGGCGCCTCGCACCCCTGCCTGACCTTCGACAAGTGGCGCCAGGTGCTGCTGGTCGACGACGCGCTTAGCGTTCGGGAAATGATGGAAACCCGATTTTGAGCGCCTGCGGCACCGCGGACTGGAGGCGGCGGGGCGTACCTTGTATGCCGGGCTGGGCGTGGAGTTCTGAGCCGGCCGAGGTGCCGCTGACGCTTCTCGTGAGTGACGGCGCCTCAAGTTTGCCCCGGCTTCGGCCGATATCGCTGTGATGGGGCGATAGCGGTCTCGGCAAACGGCAGGAGGGGTGATGGCTCACAAGGCGCGTTGGATTGCATGGCTGGCATGGCCGCTGGCGCTGGTCTGCGTGACGCCGGCGTTGGCGGCAACGGTGACCGTCACGGACTCAGCCACCGGGCGTCCTTTGGCGGATGCGGTGGTCGAGGTCTATGCGTCGGGCACCATGCCGGTAGAACGCGATGCGCCTGCGTATGAAATGATGCAGCGTCAGACAACCTTCATTCCATACGTGCTGGCGGTGCCGGTCGGTGCCGCCGTGGAATTTCCCAATCGTGACACCACGCGTCACCAGGCCTATTCCTTCTCGCCGGCCCATCCGTTCAATCTGGATCTCTTTCTGCGTGAGACTCCGCCGCCGGAGTATTTCGACAAGCCTGGCGTGGTGGTGGTGGGCTGCAATATCCACGATTCCATGCAGGCATTCATCATTGTCAGCGAGGCGCCCTATTTCGCCAAGACCGGCGACGACGGCACGGTGTCATTCGACTTGCCACCCGGTAACCATCGCCTGCGCATATGGCATCCGAAACTGGAAGACACCCACTACGAGTGGTGGGAGGGCGAGCTAGCGGGCAATACGTCACGCAGCGTGGCGCTGACGCTCAACGCCAGCCTGCCGGCGGTGGAAAAGCCCTCGGCGCTGGAGCGGCGTTTCCAGCAGGCCCTGCAACAGCGGCAGTCAAACTGACATGTCGTTTCGCCGGCGCTTGCTACTGGTCATGCTGGCGGTGATGTGCGTCGCTCAGTTGGTGACGGCCGCCGCCACCTTGCAGACCATCCGCCAGGATGTGTTGCAAAAGGGCGAGCAGGAGTTGGATGTCAGCCTCGGAGTTATGCGTCAGCTACTCGATGAGCGTGGTCAGCAGCTACGCAACAACGTGGCCATCCTGACCGCGGATTTTGGCTTCAAAAGTGCTATCAGCTCGCAGGATGTCGGCACTCTGGCAAGCGTTCTTGCCAATCATGGCGCGCGTGCTGGTGCCGATATCGTGCTGCTGGCCGACCCCAATGGCGATATTCTCGCCAGCAGCGACCATGCCCCCGGCACCTCGATCGGGTTTTCCCGACTATGGCAACAGGCCCAGCGCGATGGTCAGGCGATCGGCGTAATCCTTGAGGCGAACATGCCCTATCAGTTCGTGCTGCTGCCGGTGGGCGCGCCCAATCTGGTTGGCTGGGTGGGAATGGGCTTTTTACTCGATGGTCAACTGGCCGGCGAGATCGGCCGCTTGATCCGTTTGCAGGTCAGCTTTCTGGTGGATGGCGGTGCGTCGGCAGGGAGCGCTGCAACGAAGTATGTCGCCGGTGCGCTGAAAAACCAGCCGGACACCGCTATCGCCGGTTTGGCCGCCTCGCTGGCGGAAGGAAACTACCTGAAACACAGCGGCCTCGACGAATCGCTGGATGCCCTGACGCGGGCGGCGCGATTGAAGGAAGATGATTCCGCGGGGACGGGTGCGGGACGGGTCTATGCCATTATCCAGAACCCGCGGACCGACCTGCTGGCGATCTTCCAGGCATTGAGCTGGCAGTTGCTGGCCATCTTTGCGTTGACGCTGCTGTTGACCGTGATGGCCGCCGCCATCAGTGCGCGGGGCATATCATTACCCTTGATGAGGTTGGCCGAAGCCGCTCAGCGTATCGGCCGCGGTGAGCGACTCGAGGGAATGCGGGTTGCCTCTCAGGGTGAGCTAGGCATGTTGGCCAACACCCTGATGACCATGCAAGAGGACATTGCCGAGCGCGAGCGACAGCAATTGTATCAGGCTTGTCACGACCAGCTGACCGACCTTGCCAATCGTCACTCGGCGCAGCAGGACATCGATGCCGCCGCGGCCCGTGAGCTGCCGTTTACGCTGTTGCGGCTGTCGATCAGCGGCTTTCGCGATATCAACGACACCTTCGGCTACGCCACGGGCGACCAAGTGCTGGTGCGGCTCGCCCAACGTCTGCGCGAGTTGCCGGCGCCGCTGCGCCAGGCCTACCGCCTGGGCGGCGATGAGTTCCTGCTGACCATCGACGGCCCCCAGACCCAGGACGATTGGCTGAAGGCGGTACGCAAGCGTCTTGCCCAGCCTATCGAGCTCGACCATGGCGCGCTGCGGCTCAAGCTGGTCTATGGCGAGGTAAACTTTCCACGCCACGGCAGCAATGGCTACTTGTTGTTGAGACGCGCGGAGGTCGCCATGGACATGGCGCAGCAGGCCAACCTCGGTTACCTGCGCTACATGGAAGGCCAGGACGAACAGCATCTGCGCCAGTTGACCCTGGCTCGCGATCTGCAGGAGGCGGCGGCGCGTCAGCAACTGAGCCTGGTCTATCAGCCCAAGATCGCCGCCGCAGGCGGTGAGCTGGTTTCTTTCGAGGCGCTGATGCGCTGGCGGCATCCCGAGCTGGGATTCATTGCGCCGGACGAATTCATCGCCCTGGCCGAGCGCTCCGGTTTCATCGGCCGGCTGACCCAGTGGATGCTCCACACGGTATGTCGTCAACTGGCCGACTGGCAGCGTCAGGGGCAGTGCGTGAACGTGGCGATCAACCTGTCGGCCCAGGACGTGGTTGATCCGGGTCTGCCGGGAATGGTCCGGCAGGCGCTCGACGAGCACGGCCTGGATGCCGGGCGGCTGGCGCTGGAAGTCACCGAGAGCGCGATCATCCAGGATCCCACGCTGGCTCGTACCATGCTCGGCGAGCTTTGCGACAGCGGCCTGCACATCGCCATCGACGACTACGGCACCGGCTATTCGTCGCTGTCGCAGCTCAAGAGCCTGCCGGTTCGCGAGTTGAAGATCGACAAGTCGTTCATCCTCAAGCTCGATCAGCAGTCCGACGACCGGATCATCGTGCGTTCGACCATCGAGCTTGGCCACAACCTGGGGCTCGAGGTGGTTGCCGAAGGCGTCGAGACCCTAGCCTCTCGCGAACTGCTGACGGCGCTGGGCTGCGACTATCTGCAGGGCTATCTGATTTCACGTCCCTTGCCGGCCGAGCAGGTGCTCGACTGGATCGACACCTATCGACGCTGCAAGGCCGACACTTGACCCGGAAATCACCATGATGCATCAGAACTTGAAGTGCCTCGCCCTGGCGGCCGGGCTGAGTGTGGCAGCGCTGATGGCGACCTCGGCCGAGGCGGGCAGCCGCCTGCTGGCGACTGGCGGAGTCACCCAGATCGAGGGTGCGGCGGGTGGGGGCCTCTCGCCATGGGGCGTGCTGGCCGGCACCGCCAGCGATACCGAAGTGGCGGTGACTGCCAGCGCGAGCGCGGCCGAGCTCGACGACTACGGGCTGCGGGTCGAGGGCGTGGCATTCAACTGGCGCGACCGGCTCGAAGTCTCCTATGCCCGTCAGCATCTCGATCTCGATACCCTGGGTGGCGATCTCGAGCAGGCAATCTACGGCGCCAAGCTGCGGCTGTTCGGCGACCCGCTCTACCACCCCTGGGGCAGCTGGAGCCTCGGCATCCAGCACAAGCGGCTCCGCGAAGGGCAGGCGCTGGCCCGCGCGGTGGGGGCCGAGGCGACCCAGGGCAATGACGTCTATCTGGCCGGCAGCAAGCTGCTGTTCGATGCGGTGGCCGGACGCAACCTGCTGGTCAATTTGACGCTGCGCTCGACCCGGGCCAACCAGGGTGGATTGCTGGGCTTCGGCGGCGATCGCGAATCGGAGCGCTCGCTGGTGATGGAAGGTTCGCTGGGGCTGTTCCTGACTCCCCGCTGGGTGGTAGGCATGGAGTATCGCCAGAAACCCGACAATCTCGGCTTTGCCGAGGAGGACGCCTGGCAGGATCTGTTCACGGCGGTATTCATCGACAAGCATGTCTCGTTGACCGGCGCGTGGCTCGATCTCGGCGACATCGCCGGGCTCGACAATCAGCGCGGCGGCTATCTGTCGCTGCAATTGGCCTTTTGATCGGGAGTACGACAATGACTCGCCTGCGTAGCGCTTTTCTCGTCCTTGTGTTGCTGTTGGCCGGCTGTGCCGGCTCGGGCGCCAAACCGCCACCGACACTGTATCAACAGCTCGGCGGCGAAGCGGGCCTTAGCGCCATCGTCGAGGACTTCGCCTATCGGGTCGCCGACGACCCGCAACTGGTGGGATTCTTCGCCAATACCAACATCGACCACCTGGTGGCGTCGCTGGAACAGCAGTTCTGCGCGGTCAGCGACGGCCCCTGCGTCTATCAGGGCCCGCCGATGGACAAGGTGCACCAGTACATGGGCATTCGCGAGACCGATTTCAATCGGCTGGTCGGCAAGTTGCAGGCGGCGTTGCTGGCACAGGGCGTACCCGCCGCGGCGCGCAATCAACTGCTCAAGCGCCTGGCAGCGATGCATGACGATGTGATGCGTCGTCAAGACGGCTAAAGCGGGCAAAAGCCCCGACAGGCAGCATGCCGGGGCGGGTGGGTACGGCTGGAAGTTTAAGCGGCGGCTTACTCTTCGAAATTGGTTTCCGAATAGAGCGCGCGGGTGCGCAGGGTGTGATCGACCTGCTTGATCGCCTCCAGCGCCTGGGCGCCGTAGGCCTTGTCGACGTCGACCACCACGTAGCCGACCTGCGAGTTGGTCTGCAGGAACTGGCCGGCGATGTTGATGCCGTTCTCGGACAACACGCGGTTGATCTCGGAAAGCACCCCAGGCACGTTGTCGTGGATGTGCAGCAGGCGATGCTTGTCCGGGTGGGCGGGCAGCGCCACCTCGGGGAAGTTGACCGAGGTGATGGTGGTGCCGTTGTCGGAGTAGGTGATCAGCTTCTCGGCGACCTCGATGCCGATGTTCTCCTGGGCCTCGAGAGTCGAGCCGCCGATGTGCGGGGTGAGGATCACGTTCTCGAGCCCGCGCAACGGCGAGACGAACTCTTCGGCGTTGGCCTTGGGCTCGACCGGGAAGACGTCGATCGCCGCGCCCAGCAGCCGGCCGCTGTTGAGCGCATCGGCGAGCTCCTCGATCACCACCACGCTGCCGCGCGAGGCGTTGATCAGGATGCTGCCCTGCTTCATCAGCGCCAGCTGCTCCTTGCCGATCATCCAGCGCGTCGAGGGTACGTCGGGGACGTGCAGGCTGACCACGTCGGCGCGCGCCAGCAACTCCTGCAGGCTGCCGACCTGACGGGCGTTGCCCATGCCCAGCTTGGTGATGGTGTCGTAGAAGATCACGTCGAGGCCCACCGATTCGGCGAGCACCGACAGCTGGGCGCCGATGTTGCCGTAGCCGACGATGCCCAGCGTCTTGCCGCGCGCCTCGTGAGCGTTCTTGGCCGACTTCAGCCAGCCGCCCTGATGCGCGCGGGCGCTCTTCTCGGGGATCCCGCGCAGCAGCATGATCGATTCGGCCAGCACCAGTTCCGCCACCGAGCGGGTGTTGGAGTAGGGCGCGTTGAACACCGGAATGCCGCGCGCCAGGGCGGCGTCGAGATCGACCTGGTTGGTGCCGATGCAGAAGCAGCCCACCGCGGTGAGCTTCTCGGCGGCGGCGAACACCCGCGCGTTGAGCTGGGTGCGCGAACGAATGCCGATGAAGTGGACGTCGCGGATCTTGTCGATCAGCGTGTCCTCGTCCAGTGAGGTCTGCAGATGCTCGATATTGGTGTAACCGGCGTTCAGGAAGTTATCCACCGCCGACTGATGAATGCCCTCAAGCAGCAGGATCTTGATCTTGCTCTTGTCCAGGGACGTTTTGGCCATTGTCGGTTCAACCCTTTTCGTCGCTGACGACGCGCTCGTTGGTGGGAAAGCGACCCGTTGGCTCCGGCTGAAAGAGGCCGCGACCGGTGGCAGGCCAAGCCAGGCAAGGGGTAGCGCAACAGGGCGCCTATCGTAGCACAGCGCCGGCGGGCGACGATGAAAATGCCGCAGCTTGACCATGAGCCCGGTTGATAGGGTGTGTCGGGCCAGCGCCTGCAGGCCGTGTCGGGGCAGGCACCCCGTTGCACAGCGTGTATACTGTCCGGCCAGACCCGTGCGGGCCGGCCATGCGGGCAGGCCCGTTTCGATGAGCGAGAATGGCATGCCAGACAAGGACCCCGCAGCGCCCGCGGATCGCGAGGCGCCGCCCGAGGATTTCGCCGCCACCCTGGAGCGGCTCGAGGCGCTGGTCGGCCAACTCGAAGCCGGCGAGCTGACGCTGGAGGCGTCGCTGGCGGCCTTCGAGCAGGGCGTGCGGTTGACCCGCGATGCCCAGCGCCGGCTCGATGCCGCCGAGCTCCAGGTCCAGGCGCTGGTCGAACAGCCCGACGGACGCTTCGAAGCGACGCCGTTCACGGCTCCCAATCCGCCCTCGGAGAGCGGCAATGATCGATGAAACCATGGAATGGCCGCTGCGCCTGAGTGCCGATCAGGCGCGCATCAATGCCGAGCTCGAGGAGCTCTTCGCCCATCGCGACACGCCCGCCGATCGGCTCGAGGCGGCGATGCGCTACGCCGTGCTGGGCAACGGCAAGCGCCTGCGCGCGGTGCTGGTGTACACCGCCGGGCGCGCGCTGGGCGCCGACGATGAAACGCTCGATCCGGCGGCGGTGGCGATCGAACTAATCCATGCCTATTCGCTGGTCCACGACGACCTGCCGGCGATGGACGACGACGACCTGCGGCGTGGCCAGCCCACGGTGCACAAGGCCTTCGACGAGGCCACCGCGATTCTCGCCGGCGACGCCTTGCAGACGCTGGCCTTCGAATGGCTGGCCGACGCCGGCCATGGGCGGCTGGCGGCGATGATCCGGGTGTTGGCCCAGGCCGCCGGCCGCGATGGCATGGTCGCCGGCCAGGCGCTCGACCTGGGCGTGGTCGGCGGGCGCATCGACGCCGAGGCGCTGGCCCAGATCCATCGCTACAAGACCGGCGCGCTGATTCGCGCCGCGGTGCTGCTGGGCGGGCTGACGGCGGTGCCGATGAGCGACCCGCGACTGCAGCACCTGGAGCGTTACGCCAGCGCCATCGGCCTGGCCTTCCAGATCCATGACGACATTCTCGATGTCACCGGCGATACCGCCACGCTGGGCAAGGCCTCGGGCGCCGACGCCGCCCGCGACAAACCCTCCTATCCGGCCCTGATGGGCCTCGAGGCGGCTCGCGCCAAGGCCGACGAGCTGCTCGACGAGGCGCTGGCGGTGATCGCCCCGCTGGGCGAGGCCGGCGAGCCGTTGGCCGGTCTGGCCCGCTACATGATCGAGCGCGACTATTAAAGAGCCCTTATGAAGCTGTTCGACGAGATTCCTGTCGAGCGCCCGGCGACGCCGTTGCTCGACACCATCGATACGCCCGCCGCGCTGCGTGCCATGAACGCGGCCCAGCTCGATACGCTGGCCGATGAGCTGCGCGCCTACCTGCTCTACAGCGTGGGCTGCAGCGGTGGCCACTTCGGCGCCGGGCTGGGCGTGGTCGAGCTGACCATCGCCCTGCATCACGCCCTCGAGACGCCCCACGACCGAGTCGTCTGGGATGTCGGCCACCAGGCCTACCCGCACAAGATCCTCACCGGGCGCCGCGAGGCGATGCACAGCATCCGCCAGTTCGGCGGGCTGGCGGCGTTTCCGCGTCGCGCCGAGTCGCAGTACGACACCTTCGGCGTCGGCCATTCCAGCACCTCGATCAGCGCCGCGCTGGGCATGGCGCTGGCCGCGCGCACCCGCGGCGAGAAGCGCCGGGTGTGCGCGGTGATCGGCGACGGCGCGCTGACCGCCGGGATGGCCTTCGAGGCGCTGGCCCACGCCGGCCACGTCGACGCCAACCTGCTGGTGGTGCTCAATGACAACGAGATGTCGATCTCCGAGAACGTCGGCGGCATGGCCAGCTACCTGGCGCACATCTTCTCCAGCAAGACCTACATCAGCGTGCGCGAGGGCGGCAAGAAGGTACTCTCGCGGCTGCCCGGCGCGCTCGAGCTGGCGCGGCGCACCGAGGAACACATGAAGGGCATGGTCAGCCCGGCGACGCTGTTCGAGGAGATGGGCTTCAACTACATCGGCCCGATCGACGGTCACGATCTGCCGGGATTGGTGCAGACGCTGCGCAACCTGCGCGATCTCGACGGCCCGCAGTTTCTGCACATCAAGACCTGCAAGGGCAAGGGCTTCCGCCCGGCGGAGGCCGACCCGATCGGCTATCACGCCATCACCAAGCTCGAGAAGGGCGCCCCTGAACCGGCGCCGAAGGTGGAGCCGCTGTCGCCCAGCGACCAGCCCCCGGTAGTCCTCAGGGCCGAGCCGCGCAAGTATTGCAACGTGTTCGGCGACTGGCTGTGCGACATGGCCGCCGCCGATGCGCGGTTGATCGGCATCACCCCGGCGATGCGCGAAGGCTCCGACCTGGTGCGCTTCTCCAGGGAGTATCCCGAGCGCTACTACGACGTGGCGATCGCCGAGCAGCACGCGCTGACCCTGGCTGCCGGCTTCGCCTGCGAGGGCATGAAGCCGGTGGTGGCGATCTATTCGACCTTCCTGCAACGCGGCTACGACCAGCTGATCCATGACATCGCCGTGCAGCACCTCGACGTGACCTTCGCCATTGACCGCGCCGGGCTGGTCGGCGAGGACGGCCCGACCCATCACGGTGCGCTGGATCTTTCCTACCTGCGCTGCGTGCCGGGCCTGGTGATCCTGGCGCCGGCCGACGAGGCCGAATGCCGGGCGATGCTCAGCACCGCCTATCATCATATCGGCCCCGCGGCGGTACGCTATCCGCGCGGCAAGGGCCCCGGCTCACTGCTGCCCGAGAGTCTGGAGACTCTCGAGATCGGCCGCGCCGAGGCGCGTCGGACAGGCGGCGGCGACGTCGCCCTGCTGGCCTTCGGCAGTCTCAACGGCCCGGCCGCCGAGGTCGCCGAACGCCTCGACGCCACGCATATCAACATGCGCTCGGTGAAACCGCTGGACCGTCAGGCGGTGCTCGACGCGGCGCGCGCTCATCGGCTGGTGGTGACCCTCGAGGAGAGCGTGATCGCCGGCGGCGCGGGTAGTGGCGTCAACGAACTGTTGGCCGCCGAGGGCGTGCAGGTGGCATTGCTCAACCTGGGCCTGCCCGATGCCTTCGTCGAGCACGGCAAGCCCGGCGAGCTGCTTAAGTCCTGCGGGCTTGATGCCGGCGGCATCGAGGCATCGATTCGCCGTCGGCTGGCCGCCGATCCTTCATCATGAATCGGCGCACCCGCGTCTGACACAGCACACGAGGACACCATGGCAATCCTGATCGGGGCGATTCTGGGGTACATGATCGGCCGCTGGCCGGGGCTGTTGATCGGCGCGCTGCTCGGCTACTGGCTCGGCCGGCGCCTGGCCCGCGGCATCGGCGTCGCCCGGGTCGCCCAGTTGCAGATGCAGTTTCTGGATTCGACCTTCGCGGTGATGGGCTGCATCTGCAAGGCCGACGGCCAGGTCACCGACGCCGAGGTCCAGGTCGCCGAGACGCTGTTCACGCGCATGCGCATGAGCGGCGACATGCGCAACCGCGCCCGCGACGCCTTCGAGCGCGGCAAGGCCGACGACTTCGATCTCGACGCCGAGCTCGCCGAGGTACGGCGCGTCACCCGCGGCCAGCGTGCGTTGCTGCAGGTATTCCTGCAGGTCCAGCTGTCGGCGATCGCCGCCGACGGCAAGCTCGACCCGGCCGAGCACGAGATGATCCTGCGGGTGGCCCGCGGGCTGGGCTGCTCGGAGGCCGAGATCGCCCAGATCGAGGCGATGCTGCGTGGCGAGGCCGGCCAGGCGGGCGGTGGGCCGCCGTCCGGCCAGGCCCTGGAGGACGCCTACCGGGT
Source organism: Halomonas sp. IOP_31 (assembly GCF_021151495.1). Classification (NCBI taxonomy): domain Bacteria; kingdom Pseudomonadati; phylum Pseudomonadota; class Gammaproteobacteria; order Oceanospirillales; family Halomonadaceae; genus Halomonas; species Halomonas sp. IOP_31. The sequence continues at coordinate 21,981 of NZ_JAIRBP010000024.1, forward strand.
ACTCGGCGTCGAGCGCGACGCCAGCGATGCCGAGCTCAAGCGCGCCTATCGCCGGCTGATGAGTCAGAACCATCCCGACAAGCTGGCCGGCAAGGGCCTGCCCGAGAGCATGCGCGAGATCGCCGAGGCGCGGACCCGCGAGATCACTCACGCCTACGACCAGATCAAGCAGGCCCGCGCCGCCGGCAGTTGATCGCCGCCGGCGGGGCCGGGCAGAGGTAGAGCGAGGAGAGCACACATGGGCAACATTCTGCTGGCGCTGGGCGTCGTTCTGCTGGCGGCCAGCGCGCTGGGCCTGTGGGGGCTGCATCGCTTCAGCGCGCGCCTCGCCCGCCGCGCCGAGGCCGACGTGCCGCCGGCCGGGCGCTTCGTCGACACGCCCGAGGGGCGCGTGCATCTGGTCGAAGCCGGCCAGGGGCCGCCGCTGGTGCTGATCCACGGGCTGGGCGGGCAACTGCAGCATTTCACCTACGCGCTGAGCGAGCGACTGGCCGACGACTTTCATGTAATCATTGTGGACCGGCCCGGCTCGGGCTATTCCGAGCGTGGCGGCGGCGCAGACGATGCTGGCCTCGCCGCCCAGGCCCGGCAGATTCGCAATGCCTGGCGCGCCTTGGGCGTCGAGCGGCCATTGCTGGTCGGCCATTCGCTGGGTGGCGCGGTGGCCCTGGCGCTGGCCGAGGACTATCCCGACGAGGTGGCGGGCCTGGCGCTGCTGGCGCCGTTGACCGCCCGGGAATCCGAGGTGCCGCCGGCCTTTCGCGGTATGACGATCCGCTCGCCGCGTTGGCGACGCTTCGTCGCCGACACCTTCGCCGCGCCCCTCGGCGTGCGCTATGCAACGCGCATGCTGGCCGCGATCTTCGCCCCGGAACCGGTGCCCGCCGATTTCGCGACACGCGGCGGCGGCCTGCTGGCGATGCGCCCGCAAGCCTTCTACGCCAACTCGAGCGATCTGGTGAGGCTCGAGAACGACATGCCGGCACTGATTCGCCGTTACCCTGAGCTGCGCCTGCCGGTGGCGATCCTGTTCGGCGAGCGCGACCGGATACTCGAGCCTGCGCGCCACGGCCTGGCCCTGCGGGACCGGCTGCCCGGCCTGGCGGTGGAGACCCTGCCCGAGGCGGGCCATATGCTGCCGCTCACCCGGCCCGACGAGACCGCGGCGTTCATCCGCCGGGTGGTGGCCCGAGCCTGCGAATGATTCGACCTGGTCGTCTGTGGCCTGGATGTTGCCTCAGGTGCCGTGATGATCGCGCGGATAATTGATTTCACAGAGGTTTGTCCGATTGAGCGCCGTACCGGGGTGTACGGTCGAGTGAGGCAGAAATTGTCTGTGGAATCAAAGAGCAAGCGAGGGCGCGAGCGACCTGGTGCACTATTCGGGTTAGGGCGCCTCAGGCCTGGGGCGCGAGCACCGCGGTGTAGACCGCGAAGTAGTGAAACACGCTGCCGCCGAGCACGAACAGATGCCAGATGGCGTGGTGGAAGGGGATCGCGCGGATCGCGTAGAACACCACGCCCAGCGTGTAGGTGACGCCGCCGGCCACCAGCAGCGTAATGCTGGTATCGGAGAGGTAGGTGCCCATGGCGTCGCTGGCGAGCACGATCAGCCAGCCCATCACCAGGTAGACCGCCACCCGCAGCACGCCGAAGCGCTGCGGCCAGATCAGCTTGAGGGCGATGCCGCCGATCGCCAGCGACCAGATGACGGCGAACAGCGTCCAACCCAGCGGGCCGCGCAGATTGACCAGCAAAAAGGGCGTGTAGGTACCGGCGATCAGCGCGTAGATCGCGCAATGATCGACCACCTTGAGCGCGCGCTTGAGGCGTGGCCGGCGCACGCCGTGGTAGAGCGTCGAGGCGCTGTAGAGCAGCACCAGAGTGGCGCCGTAGAGGCTGACGCCGACGATCTTCCAGGGGTCGACGTGGGTGGCGAGGCTGGCCAGCGCGATCAGCACCACCATGCCGGCCAGCGCCAAGGCCGCGCCGATGCCGTGACTGATGCAGTGCAGCAGCTCCTCGAGCAGACTGTAGGCATCGTCGCCCGGATGAGCGGTCGTATTGCGCAAACGGGAATCGGGCATTGCCTTGGCTCCTCGTTGGAAACGAAAACCCCCGACGGGCCCGCTTCAGGGCTTGCGCCGGCTTTCCACGTCGCCCGCCGGGGTGAAATCCTCCAGCGCCATCAAATGGCCGAGCTTGCCGGCCTTGGTCGACAGATAATGTTCGTTGTGGGGGTTGCGGCCGGTGGTTAGCGCCAGTCGCTCGCTGATGGTCACGCCGTCACGGGTCAGGGCGTCGACCTTGCGCGGGTTGTTGGTCATCAGCTTCAGCGAGCGCACGCCGAGGTGCTCGAGCATCGGCACGCACAGATCGTAGCGGCGCAGGTCGGCGTTGAATCCCAGGTGCTCGTTGGCCTCGACGGTGTCGTAGCCCTGGTCCTGCAGATGATAGGCGCGGATCTTGTTGAGCAGGCCGATGCCGCGACCTTCCTGGCGCAGGTAGAGCAGCACGCCGCGGCCCTCGGCGGCGATCCGCTTGAGCGCTTCCTGGAGCTGGTAGCCGCAGTCGCAGCGCATCGAGAACAGCGCGTCGCCGGTCAGGCACTCCGAATGCACGCGGCCGAGCACCGCCTCGCCGATCGACACGTCGCCCAGCGTCAGGGCGATATGGTCCTTGCCCGTCGCTTCGTCCTCGAAGCCGTGCATGGTGAAGGTGGCCCAGGGCGTGGGCAGTTGGGAGGCGGCGATGAAGCGTATCGTCACGATGATCCTCGACTGCGAACCGGCGGGCACCAGCGCCCGGCCGATGTAAACGACCCATGATAGCAGGTTAGTGGGCATGGCTCATCAGCGGCGCGTCGTGTTGGGTGCCCATAGGCAAGGGGGCGTCGGATGCCCGGCCATCCGCTACAATTGGCGCAAACTCACGAGTCGACGAGAGCCCGATGGAACTTCACAACGACCGCCTTCTTCGCGCCCTGGCCCGCCAGCCGGTGGATCGCACTCCGGTATGGATGATGCGCCAGGCCGGGCGTTATCTGCCCGAGTACCGCCGGGTGCGCGGCGAGGCCGGCAGCTTCATGGACCTGTGCCGGGATACCGCGCGGGCCTGCGAGGTCACCCTGCAGCCGCTCGAGCGCTACCCGCTGGATGCCGCGATCCTGTTTTCCGACATCCTGACCATCCCCGACGCGATGGGCCTGGGGCTGTACTTCGAGACCGGCGAGGGCCCCAAGTTCAAAAAACCGGTGCGTACCCAGGCCGATGTCGAGGCGCTGAGCCTGCCCGACACCCAGCGCGATCTCGATTACGTGATGAACGCCGTCGCCGCGGTGCGTCGCGAACTCAATGGCCGGACGCCGCTGATCGGTTTCTCGGGCAGTCCCTGGACGCTTGCCACCTACATGGTCGAGGGCGCCTCGAGCAAGGACTTCCGCCACGTCAAGGGCATGCTCTACGGCAATCCCGAGGCGATGCACCAGTTGCTCGACCTGCTGGCCCAGGCGGTCACCGACTATCTCAATGCGCAGATTCGCGCCGGCGCCCAGGTCGTGCAGATCTTCGATACCTGGGGCGGCACGCTGTCGACGCCGGCCTATCGGGAATTCTCGCTGCGCTACATGGAGCAGATCGTCGCCGGGCTGATCCGCGAACACGAGGGTCGTCATGTACCGGTGATCCTGTTCACCAAGAACGGCGGCCAGTGGCTCGAGCATCTCGCCGCCAGCGGCGCCGATGCGCTGGGCCTGGACTGGACCACCGAGCTCAGCGACGCCCGCGAGCGGGTCGGCCATCGCGTGGCGCTGCAGGGCAATCTCGACCCCAACGTGCTGTTCGCCCGGCCGGCGGCGATTCGCGCCGAGGTGGCGCGGATACTCGACAGCTACGGCGCCGGTCCGGGGCATGTCTTCAACCTGGGCCATGGCATCAGCCAGTTCACCGAGCCCGAGCGGGTCAGCGCCTTCCTCGAGGCGCTCCACGAACTCAGCCCGGCCTATCATGCCGACTGAGCGTGTGGCGCAGGCGATGACTCGCCATCGCCGCTGGCTGGCGCTGGTGCCTGGCGACGCTTGTGCCGGGCGCGTGGCTGACCCGTCCGGCGTGTCACGCGTTCTTCGAGTGGCGCGCGCATGCGGCGTGCTTGGCATTTCTCGAGCGCATCATCCTGGTGCCTGCCGCCAGCCTGCTGCGACTTTGCGGCGCGTCGGCTCTGGCGCTGACAGTGCCTGGTTGCGTTGGGTCTACGTTGACTGAAGGTGACTTAAGGATAGGCGACAGATTGGAACACTCCTTGCTAGCGTTATAGGGCCATGCTTGAGCATGCACTCAAATGACAACGCAAGGGAGTCGATTCCACTATGCGACACAAGAACAAGAGCCTGTTACTGCTGTCTGCCGCCGTGCTGGCTGCCTCCGTGGCCTCCCAGGCCCAGGCGGCCATGCTCGACGACGTCAAGAGTAACGGCGAGTTCCGCTGCGGCGTGAGTACCGGTCTGCCCGGTTTCTCCGCACCGGACGAGAACGGCAACTGGCAGGGGCTCGACGTGGAAGTCTGTCGCGGCGTTGCGGCCGCCGTATTCGGCGATCCACAGGCCGTGAGCTTCACTCCGCTGACCGCCAAGGAGCGCTTCACCGCGCTGCAATCCGGCGAAATCGACGTACTGTCGCGCAACACGACCTGGACCGCGACCCGCGACAACTCCCTGGGTCTGAACTTCGCCGGTACCAGCTTCTACGACGGCCAGGGCTTTTTGATCCGCAAGGAGCTGGGCATCAACAGCGCCACCGAGCTCGACGGCGCCTCGATCTGTGTGCAGTCCGGCACCACCACCGAACTCAACATGGCCGATTACTTCAAGGCCAACGACATGCAATTCCAGCAGGTCGCTTTCGACACCACCGACCAGACCGCGCAGGGCTTCGACAGCGGCCGCTGCGACGTACTGACTTCCGATTCCTCGCAGCTCGCCGCGCTGCGTCTGCAGCTCCAGGACCCGTCCAGCGTCAAGATCCTTCCCGAGCGTATCTCCAAGGAGCCGCTAGGCCCCGTGGTGCGCCAGGGCGACGATCAGTGGTTCGATATCGTCAAGTGGTCGCTGTTCGCCATGCTCAACGCCGAGGAACTGGGCGTGACCAGCGAGAACGTCGACGACATGAAGGCCAACCCGCCGAATCCCGATGTCGCGCGCCTGCTGGGTACCGACGGTCGCTACGGCGAGCAGCTCGGCCTGAGCAACGACTGGGCTTACAACATCATCAAGCTGGTGGGCAACTACGGCGAGATCTACGCCAAGACCGTGGGCGCCGATTCGCCGCTGGAGATCGAGCGCGGCATCAACGCCCTGTGGACGGACGGCGGCATCCAGTACGCTCCGCCGATTCGCTAAGCGCGACGTGATGTCCTCGCACCGCACGCCGTGAGCGTGCGGTGCATTTATTCTGCCCGAAGTAGAGACATTCCATGTTGCGTCCATCCACTTCCACCTCCCGCCGCGGGCGTGGTCCCCTGTGGCGTGATCCGGCCATCCGCGCCCTGATGGTGCAGATCGCGCTGTTCGTGGGGCTGGCTGTCGTCATTGGCTTTTTGGTCCACAATACGCTGGCCAACCTCGAGGCGCGCGGCATCCGTACCGGCTTCGACTTCCTCGGCGAGCGTGCGGGCTTCTCGATTCCACAGACGCCGATCGACTATTCCAGCGACGATTCCTACGGCCGCACCTTCGTCATCGGACTGCTCAACACGCTGCTGGTCTCGGCGCTGGGCATCATTGCCGCGACGATCATCGGCTTCACGGTGGGCATCGCCCGGCTCTCGCCCAACTGGCTGCTGGCCAAGCTGGCGGCGATCTACGTCGAAGTGTTCCGCAACATACCGCTGCTGGTACAGATCCTGTTCTGGTATTTTGCGGTTTTGCGCTCGCTGCCCTCGCCACGGCAGAGCCTGTCGTTGTTCGAGGCTTTGTATTTCAACGTGCGTGGCCTGGTGATGCCGGCCCCGCAGCCCCTGGAGGGCTTCGCCGCCACGCCCTGGGCGTTGCTGGTGGCGATCGTCGCCGCCGTGGCGCTGGGGATCTTCGCGCGCAAGCGTCAGGCCGCCACCGGCAAGGCGCTGCCCGTCTATTGGTTGGGCGCGGCGATCATCGTCGGTTTGCCGTTGATCGTGTTCGTGACCACCGGCATGCCGCTGGAATGGTCGATGCCCGAGATGACCGGCTTCAACTTTCGCGGCGGCATCAACGTCATGCCGGAACTGATGGCGCTATGGCTGGCATTGTCAGTCTATACCGCGGCGTTCATCGCCGAGATCGTGCGTTCGGGCATCCAGTCAGTACCCCACGGCCAGACCGAGGCCGCGCACTCGCTGAGCCTGCCGGGGGGGATCGCGCTGCGCAAGGTCGTGATTCCCCAGGCAATGCGCGTTATCGTGCCGCAGTTGACCAGCCAGTACCTGAACCTGATCAAGAATTCGTCGCTGGCCACCGCCATCGGCTATCCCGATATCGTCGCGGTATTCGCCGGCACCACGCTCAACCAGACTGGCCAGGCGATCGAGATCATCGCCATGACCATGGCCGTGTATCTGCTCATCAGTCTGATGGTATCGCTGCTGATGAACATCTATAACGCGCGCACGCTGCTCAAGGAGCGTTGAGATGGCCTCGACTATCAATCCCGTCCGTACCCCAATGATCGAGGCCCGCCAACCGCCCAACCAGAGCCGAGGTCTGGTCGGCTGGCTGCGTGCCAACCTGTTCTCCAGTCCCGTCAACTCGATCGTCTCGGTCGTCACCATCGTGTTGTTGGTTCGGTTGATCTGGCCGTTTCTGGAGTGGAGCTTGTTTGACGCCGACTGGCTCGGCACCACCCGCGAGGACTGCAGCGGCGACGGCGCCTGCTGGGTGTTCATCTCGGCGCGCTTCGAGTCGATCGTCTACGGCTTCTACCCGGACGTGGCGCGTTGGCGGGTCGATATCGTGTTCGCCTTGATGGCGCTGCTGATCGCCTGGCTGGCGATCCCGCGCTTGCCGGTCAAGCGTTGGGTGGGGCTGTTCACTCTGGTCGGTTTTCCGGTCATCGCCTATTTCCTGCTCCTCGGCGGCAGCTTCGGGCTGCTGTACGTACCGACCCGCGAATGGGGCGGGCTGATGCTGACGCTGACCATCGCCACGGTGGGCATCGTCGGCTCCCTGCCGCTGGGTGTGCTGCTGGCGCTCGGCCGGCGCTCGAAAATGCCGCTGATCAAGGGCGTGAGCGTGATCTTCATCGAGTTCTGGCGCGGTGTGCCGCTGATCACCGTGCTGTTCATGGCCTCGGTGATGTTGCCGCTGTTCGTGCCGTCGGAGATCGAATTCGACAAGCTGCTGCGTGCGCTGATCGGCATCATGTTCTTCTGGAGCGCCTACATGGCGGAGGTGGTCCGCGGCGGCCTGCAGGCGATCGACAAAGGCCAGAACGAGGCCGGCCAGGCGCTGGGTCTGGGCTACTGGCGGCGTATGGCGCTGATCATCCTGCCGCAGGCGCTGAAACTGGTCATTCCCGGCATCGTCAACACCTTCATCGCGCTGTTCAAGGATACTTCGCTGGTGCTGATCATCGGCCTGTTCGACCTGCTGGCGATTATCCGCGCGGGGCTGACCGACACCAACTGGCTGGGCTTCGCGATGGAAGGCTATGTGTTCGCGGCGCTGGTGTTCTGGATCTTCTGCTTTGGCATGTCGCGCTACAGCCAATACATCGAGCGCCGGCTGCACACCGGGCATTAGCATCGGCCAGTCGTCATCTCAAGGCGCCGCATGGACATACAACAAGACAATCCATTTCAGGAAGCACCTGCATGAGCGAAGCAACTGCCTCAAAGGACAACGGCACCGAGCCGATGATCGAGATCCAGCAGCTCAACAAGTGGTACGGCGATTTCCACGTGCTGCGCGATATCGACCTGACCGTCAAGCGTGGCGAGCGGATCGTCATCTGCGGGCCCTCGGGGTCCGGCAAGTCGACGCTGATCCGCTGCATCAACCACCTCGAGGCTCACCAGCAGGGTGATATCCTCGTCGGTGGCGTGCACATGACTCAGGACATCAAGCGCATCGAGCAGATCCGCCGCCAGGTGGGCATGGTGTTCCAGCACTTCAATCTATTTCCGCATCTCACGGTGCTCGAGAACTGCTGCCTGGCGCAGGTCTGGGTGCAGAGACAGCCGCGCCGCGAGGCCGAGAAGAGCGCCATGAAATACCTCGAGCGGGTACAGATCGCCGATCAGGCCAAGAAATATCCGGGCCAGCTGTCCGGCGGCCAGCAGCAGCGCGTGGCGATCGCTCGCGCGCTGTGCATGCGCCCCGAGGTGATGCTGTTCGACGAGCCGACCTCGGCGCTCGACCCGGAGATGATCAAGGAGGTGCTCGACGTCATGGTCGAACTGGCCCATGAGGGCATGACCATGCTCTGCGTGACCCACGAGATGGGCTTCGCCAAGACCGTCGCCGACCGGGTGATCTTCATGGACCAGGGCCAGATCATCGAGCAGGCGCCGCCCGAGACGTTCTTCAACAATCCGCAATCCGAGCGCACCCAGCTGTTCCTCAGCCAGATCCTCGGTCACTGACGTCGCACCGCGCCACACCCATCGCTACAGGCTGGGCTCCTGGCGGGACGGGGCGCCCTTGTTGCTGCGCGATGCCTTGCCTTCCTCGTCCAGCGCCTGGCGCGCCGAGAAGGGGCGACGAGGCTGAACGACCCGGACATTGCCGACGGCTTCCTCGTCCAGGATGGCGGGCTCGGTTGCGGGCCTGGCCTCGCTGACCCAGGCGCTGTCGGGGTCGTGAATCGCCGGTCGCCGGTCGAAGGCGCGCGTCACCACGGCGCCTGGGCCTTGGCGCAAGCCGGCGAGATGGTAGGGCAGCATCAACAGCTCGGCGAGCAGCCGCAGGCCGACCAGCGCCAGCAGCCACAGGCCGGTATCCAGCACCAGCGTCGGCCAGCGCTCGGCCCACGAGCCGCCGGCCAGCAACGGGCTGCGCATCGCCAGCCAGGCGAGTCCGGCGATCACCAGCGTGAGTTGGGCCACCACGTGGCAGAACACCAGGGTGCGCCGCGGCAGCGGGCGGCGCAGAAGCAAAAAATTGCGCATCGTGCTGTTTCTCTCCGATTGAATCTTCACGCATGACGGCGCGGTCGCTTTTCGGCAGTCCTTGCCGGTTAACCGATACTAACAGCTAAGCATGAAGGGAGAGAAACGCCTTTCAGGCGTTCGAGATCGGGCATGGCGGTCTCCTGGTGGCGTCGCTTGCAGCATAGCGTCTGCGATGTTTGCCACGCAGCATTCGCGGGACTAGGCTCAGCGGTGCAAGGAGCCAAGGAGCGTCGCGAGCCCGGGCGTTCCGCTATCCACCGGGAAGGAGGCGTTCGATGTCGAGCCCCGAGCACAAGCAGAAGATCTGGAAACTGATCAGCGACATCAAGGTCGGCATGCTGGTGACGCTGGACGGCCCGCAGCCGCGCGCCCGGCCGATGCATCTGGTCCAGGACGCCTACGACGGCACGCTGTGGTTCTACACCCGGCGCAGCGCCGAGAAGGTCTTCGAGACCCAGGCCGACCAGGACGTGTGCCTCAGCTTTTCCGACCAGGAGGAGGGCGTGTATGTCTCGCTGTCCGGCACGGCGCGGCTCAACGACGATCGCGCGTTGATCGACAAGTACTGGAATCCGTTCGTCGCCGCCTGGTTTGCCGACGGCAAGGACGATCCCGACCTGACGCTGATGGAGATCAAGGTCGCGTTCGGCGAGCACTGGAAGGCCCGCGAGAGCAAGGTGTTCCAGCTCTACGAGGTCGCCAAGGCCAACGTCAAGAAGGGCAGCCAGCCCGATATGGGCGAGAACGAGAAGTTCGGCTGATTCTAGCGACCCGCAGCGTCATCCCCCACGCCCGGCTTTGTAGCCGGGCGTTTTTGTTGATCGGCATGCACCATCGCGGTGCGCTGCGCTTTCGGCTATGCTCGGGGGCCGGTCGCTCGGCCGGTAACCGTCATTCGGCGATACGCCCGGTTGTTGCATGGCGATGGCGGCTGACGCTGGGTGTCGCCACGTCATCGTCCGTCGTGGATCGCCCTTCGTGGAGAGTGCCATGTCCTCGTCGCTGCTGGGAATCCTGATCATGTGCGCGGGCGTGCTGTGCCTGGCGCTGGGCGATGCGATCTCGAAATGGCTGGGTGGCAGCTTCGACCCGATCCAGATCATCTTCTTTCGCACGCTGGTCTCGCTGCCGCTGATCGCTCTGCTGGCACGCTTCAATGGCGGCTGGGCCTCGCTCAAGACGCATCGCCCGGGCGTGCACCTGCTGCGTGGGCTGATCTTCACCGGCACCATGTTCTTCTTCGTCACCGGGCTGACCCTGCTGCCGCTCGCCGAGACCACGGCGATCGCCTTCGCCGCGCCGCTGTTCGTCACTCTCCTTTCGGGGCCGCTGCTCAAGGAGCGTGTCGAGGCGGTACCGTTCGTCGCGTCACTGATCGGTTTCGGCGGCGTGCTGATCGTGGTGCGGCCCGGCGCGGCGGGCTTTCAGTGGGGCGCGCTGATCGTCGTCGGCGCGGCGGTGTGCTACGCGCTGATGATGATCACCGCGCGGCTCTATGGCGGCAAGGAGCGGCTGTGGGCGATGGTCTTCTACGCCACGCTGGTGCCGATGCTGGTCAGCGCCGCCCTGCTGCCCGGCGTCTGGCGGACGCCGCACGGGCTGCATTGGCTGGGTTTCATCGCCGCGGGAGTGCTCGGCGTGGGCGCGATTTCGTGCATCACCCTGGCCTTTCGTTACGCACCGGCAGCGCTGGCTGCCCCTTTCGATTACACGGCGATGGTCTGGGCGGTACTGCTCGGCTGGTGGCTGTGGGGCGAGGTGCCGGACGTCTGGGTATTCGTCGGTGCGGGGGTGATCATCGCCAGCGGTGTGGCGATCGCCGTGCATGAGCGCCGGGTGGCGATCAAGGCGCGCCCCTCGACATGAACGTCGGGTGCTAGCGGCGACAAGAAAGTTGTGTCAAAGCTGGAAGTTAATAATAATCATTGTTATAAGATATTTCACCGCATGATGATTCATGCCGTGCCAACTGCAACGACAACACAGACAGGAGTGAAGCATGACACAGCGACACAATACGGGGTGGCTCAAGGTGTGTAGCCAGTCGGCGATGGGCCTTGTCCTGGGTGCCGTCGTCGGTACGGCCCAGGCGAATGGAACGATGAGCGGCTATCAGGACGATGTCGAGTCCCTCGACGCGGCGCTGAGCAGCCTCGTCGAGTCCTACCGTGCCGATACGCAAGCCGGCGACGAACTGGCGACCTTCAAGCAGCAGTGGGAGAGCGTCGAGTATCACGAGGCCGTGGAAGACAGCGCCAAGCCGTTGTATCCGGTCATCTGGCAGGCCATAGGTCAACTCGAGAACACGCTGGACGACTCGGCGGCGCCGTCGGCGGTGGAAGGCGCCGCGGACCGTGTGCGGGCCACGTTGTGGCAGGGCCTCGGTGCCTTGCGACTGGCGACGACCAAAGCCGCCGGGCAACCCCAGGAGGGCTCGGCTGAGAGTGGCAAGACGCCGATCACGGCTATCAAGGAGGCGCTCGATGAGGCGCTGGGCGAGTATTACGAAGGCGAAATCGACGAGGCCAAGACGCTGGTCAGTGACGCCTACATGCAGCGTTTCGAGGGCCTCGAGGGTGGACTGATCGAGCTCGATCCCGAGCTGGTCGAAGGGCTCGAGGAAGACTTCAACGCGAGCTTGCCGAATGCCATGGAGAGCGGCAAGGACGAGCAGGTCGCCACGCTGGTAAAATCGATGAAGGCGCGGCTCGATCAGAGCCGCGAATTGCTTGCCGGACAGGAAACGGTCGAGGTCTTTTGACATGGACAGGCGAACCTTGCTGAAATCGGGCCTGGCATTGGGGTTGCTGGGCCCGGCGCGGGTCTTGGCAGCCTCCCAGGAGGCCCAGGCACTCTCGGTCGACGCCTTGCCCGAGCTGAAGGGTAGCCTGACCCTCTATCTGGGACGCGGTGAAGGGGGGCTGTACGAGACGCTCATCGAGGCAATCCGTAAGCGCAACCCGCAACTGGATCTCAACGTCCGGCGCGGGCCATCGGCGTCGCTGGCCAACACCTTGGTCGCCGAACATCAGGCCGGTGTGCAGCGGGCGGATGCCTTCTGGTCGATCGATGCCAGTTCGCTGGGACTGGTCGTCGACCAGGGGATGGCGCGAGCGGTGCCCGAGGCCTTGCGTGCGCCGGTCCGCGAGCCGTTTAGTGCTGACGCCTGGGTGCCGATCTCCGGACGCATCCGTACGCTGCCCTTCAATCCCCAGCGTGTCACGGCCGAGCGGCTGCCCGACGACATCATGGCCTTCGCCGACAGCGACCTGAAACTCGGTTGGGCACCGGCCTACGGTGCCTTTCAGTCGTTTCTGACGGCGATGCGCTTGCTCGAGGGCGAACAGCGCACCCGTGAGTGGCTACGGGGGGTCAAGCAGCGGGCCACCAGCTATGCTGGCGAGTTCGGCGTGGTAATGGCGGTGGAGCGTGGCGAGATCGATGCGGGTTTCGCCAATCACTATTACACGCTGCGTCTCAAACAGGGCAAGCCGTCGGCCTCGGTGGCCCTGGGCTTCACCGACGGCGATGCAGGCTCGCTGGTCAATGCCTCGGGCGTGGCACTGTTGAGCGACAATCCTGCCGCCGCCGGCCTGGTGCGTTATCTGCAAACTCAGCAGGCGCAGCGGTTTCTGGCCGAGGAAGCCTTCGAATTGCCGATGGTCAAAGGTGTGGCGATGCCCGCTGGACTGCCGCCGATGAGCGATATTAATCCTCCCCAGGTGGAACTTTCGCAGCTGGCTGACCTGCGGCCAACGTTGGCGCTGATGCGCGAAGCCGGTGTGCTGTGACGCCATCGCGGGTCAATGTATGGCTGAGCGGGCTTGTCGCGGCGGTGATCCTGGCCCCGGTGGCGGTGCTGTTCATGTTGAGCCTGAGTGCGGATGTCGACTTGGCTGGGCAGATCGCGGCCATCACCGTCAATTCCCTGGCGCTGGCGCTGCTGACGGTGCTGGGCTCCGTGGCGATCGGCGTGCCGTTGGCGTTGGTCACCAGTTATGCCGACCTTCCGGGGCGACGTTTCTGGGTGGCGACGCTTTCCGCGCCGCTGGCGGTGCCCAGCTATCTCGGCGCGTTCGCGTTCTTCGCTGCCTTTGGTCCGGGAGGCGAGTTGAGTGTGCTCAGCGGGTTGCCGCTGCCGCCGGTCAAGGGACTGGCGGGTGCCACCTTGGTGATGACCCTGTATACCTTTCCTTTCGTGCTGCTCAGCACCCGGGCGGCGCTGGCCGGGCTGGACGTCAGCGTGCTCGAGGCGGCGCGCACGTTGGGCATGCCGCTGCCCATGGCATTGTGGAAAGTGGTCTTGCCTCGCGTACGTAACGGCATAGCTGCGGGTGCGCTGCTGGTGGCGTTGTACACGCTCTCGGATTTCGGCACGCCGGCGCTTCTTCAACTGGATACCTTCACCCGGGTGATCTTCGTCGAGTACAACGCCTTCGGTCTCGATCGGGCGGCATTGCTGTCGTTGCAGCTGCTGGGTTTTGTCGCGCTGATCCTGTTGCTCGAGTCACGGCTCAGGGCGTCGCGCGAACGCCCCGGCAGGACAATGACCCTCAAGTTGCCCGGTGCGATCAAGGCGCTTTGTCTGGTCGCCGCCAGCGTGATCGTGCTTGCGGCGCTGGTCTTGCCGGTGGCGATCTTCACTCTCTGGCTGGTCCGCGACGGGGCCGTCGGCTTCGATCCCGGCTACTTGCTGAATTCCGTGTATGTCTCGCTGCTGGCCGCCGTGGCGACCGTCCTGGTGGCCCTGCCGGTCGCCTTTGCAGCCTCGGCAGGGCGGCTTGGACGACTGTTCGAGCGCATCACCTATCTTGGCTTCGGCATCCCGGGTATCGTGCTGGGCACCGCACTGGTATATCTGGGCTTGCAGCTGAGCTTTCTCTATCAGACCGTGACGCTGCTGGTGGTCGCCTACGTGATCCGCTTCCTGCCGCTGGCGGTGGGTGCCGTACGCGCGACGCTGGCTCGGCGTAACAACGACCTGACCGGCGCGGCGCGCAGTCTGGGTGCCTCGTCCTTCGAGGTGTTCCGGCGGATCAGTCTGCCGCTGAGCCTGCCGGGGCTGGTCGCTGGCGCGGCACTGGTGTTTCTGGAGGCAATGCGCGAACTGCCCGCCACGCTGATGTTGCGTCCCACCGGGTTCGAGACCATCGGTACCTATCTATGGCGTACCTATGAGGCCGGTTACTTCGGGCGTGGGGCGATTCCCGGTCTGTTGTTGATGCTGGTCTCGGCCGTGGCGGTGATGATGATGGTGCTGGGCGAGGGGCGTCTGTCCCGGCGTCACTCCCGCTAGCCGCCAGGCTCGAATCCATTCAGGCGTTCAGGTAACGAGACGATGCTGACACTGCGAAACATGGGCGTGTGTTATGGACAGACAAGTGTTGTCAGCGGGCTCGACCTGACCCTTGGCGACGGGGAGATTTTAACCCTGGTCGGTCCCACCGGATGCGGCAAGTCGACGACTCTGCGCGCTATCGCCGGGCTGGAGCCGCTCAGCGAGGGCTCGTTGACACTGGCTGGCATGCAGATCGACAAGCACCGTTTCGTGGTCCCGGAAAAACGCGGTATCGGCATGGTATTCCAGGATTTCGCGCTGTTCCCGCACTTGAATGTCGAGCAGAACATCGGCTTTCGCGTCAAACGGCGCCAGCCCGTCGACTACTGGCTAGCGGTGCTGGGCATCGAAACGCTGCGCAAGGCCATGCCGGAGACGCTCTCGGGCGGCCAGAAGCAGCGGGTAGCGCTGGCTCGCGCGCTGGCGCACTCGCCTTCCCTGGTGCTGCTCGACGAGCCGCTGTCCAATCTGGATGCCGCGCTCAAGGACAGCCTGCGCTATGTGATCCGCGATGCGCTGAAGACAGCGAACGTGCCTGCCATCTGGGTGACCCACGACCAGGCCGAGGCGCTCTCGGTCGGTGACCGGGTAGGCATCATGCAGGCCGGTCGGCTGGCACAGATTGGCACCCCCGAAGCATGCTTTCGTGAGCCGGCCGATCGGTTCGTGGCTACCTTTCTCGGCGATGCGGCCTTCCTGCCCGGGCGGCGCTGCGGCGAGACGGTGCAGACCGTGCTGGGCAAGCTGCCCGTCACTGCCAAGGACGGGCCGAAAGAGTCGATGGAGTGCGTCGATTTGCTGGTGCGTCCGGACGACATCGGCCTGGCGCCGGCCGCCCCGGGAAACGCCTGCATCGACTGGATGCGCTACGAGGGCGAGCAGCGTCTGTTCGGGGTCACGCTCGACGACGGCACCGTACTCAAGAGTCGTCAGAATCACGAATGCCCGCTGCTGGCGGGTGAGCGAGTCGCGGCCCGCATCGTCGCCCGCCATCCGCTGGCGATGTTTGCGGCACAGTAATCCAGGCTGCCGAGCCGGACACCGACAATCGCAGATAGTGGTTAATCGAATAAAAGGATGAACAATGATTCCTTAAAAGCATCCGCGGCTTGCCACTAACCTATGTCGCCCCGAGCAGCTCAACGAGCTTGCCGAGACCATCGTCGCGATCCAGCGCGAGCGCTATCTGGCGTCGGTAACCACTCGGCGGCTACGGCAACGCGCGGGCCGGCGGCCGGCTTAGGCGTGGATATACCTCCAGCCCTCGGCCTGCCATTCGGCCAAGGCAACCACCGCGGCTTCGACCTCCTCGTGGCCGGCGGTGTTGTCGAGCCCTTGGGCGATCAGCGAGTTGCGGCACAGGTGCAGCCAGGAATCGGCCACCGGGTCGGGTTCGGCCAGGGCGGCGGCCACCGCGGCGCCGTTGGCGACGATGCGCACCTGGGCATCGTCGTGCACCTTGACCAGGTTGCGGGCGTTACGCCGGGCCCGGGCCAGGCTGTCGGCGGTGGGGGCATGCAGGAGGACGCGTAGCGAGCTCATGAGGAACTCTCCTGAGGGTCGGAAGTGGACGTGTCGATGCCGATATAGCGCTCGAGCCGATGAATGTGTTCGCGGAACGCCGGGTGTTCGCGGCGCTCTGACAGCGGCAGGTCGACGGCAACGATTTCGCTGACCCGTGCCGGTTCGTCCTCGCTGGGCTTGCTGAGCACCACCACGCGATCGGCGAGCAGCACCGCCTCCTCGATATCGTGGGTGACGAAGAGGATTGCCGCCTCGCTGCGGCGGCGCAATTCGCCGAGCTCGACCTGCAGGCGCTGGCGGGTCAGGGCGTCGAGTGCCGAGAACGGCTCATCCATGAACAGCACCCGCGGTTTTACCGCCAGCGCCCGGGCGATGCCCACGCGCTGCTGCTGGCCACCGGACAGGGTTCGCGGCCAGCGCTCGGCGAACGCCTCGAGGCCTACCAGGGCAAGCTGCTCCATGGCCCGTGAGCGGCGCTCGTTGCGCGACAATCCCAGCCCCTCGAGACCCAGTTCGACATTGGCGCGTACTTGGCGCCACGGAAACAGTCGCGGCGCCTGGAAGACCATCGACCACGGACGTGTGGCCGGCTCGTCGGCGGCCGACAAGTTCACCGTGCCGCGTTGCGGCGTTAGCAGCCCGGCCAGCGCGCGCAGCAGGGTCGACTTGCCGACCCCCGAGGCGCCGACCACGGCGACGAACTCGCGCGGCGCGATGTCGAGGCTGACGTCGTCGAGCACCATCTCGCCGGCGAAACCCAGGCGCACGCCACGTGCCTGCAGCACCGGCCGGCCGGGCGCCGGCGATGAAAGGCTCAGCTCTGCCATCGCAGGATCCTCCGCTGGACGCTCATGAACAGGAAGTCAAACAGCGCATAGAGCGCAGCGATCGTCAGCATGTAAACCACCACGATGTTGGTGGCGAGTAGGCCCGAGGCCTCCATCATCCGCTGGCCGATGCCCGGGATACCAAACAGCTCGGCGGCGACCACCGTCATCCAGCCCTGGCCGAGCCCGGCGCGCAGGCCACCGAGGATGCCCGGTGCCGCCGCCGGCAGGCTGACCTTGCATAGCCGCGCCATGAAACGCCCCTGGCCGAAGGCGTGGGCGACCTCGTTGTAGCCGTCGTCGACCGCGCTCACCGCGCTATAGCTGGCGAAGTAGTTGATCCAGAACACGCCGATACTGATGATGAATGCTGCCGCGGTCTCGGTGACGCCGAACCAGATGATCGCGAACGGGATCCACGCCAGCGGCGGGATCGGTCGCAGCAGCCGGGCCAGCCAGCTCTGGATGGCGTCGAAGGTGGGCTCGAGCGCCGCGCCGACGCCCACCGCGATGCCCAGCAGCGAGCCGATCGCCAGGCCGGTGCTGTAATGCGAGAGGCTGGCCAGCACCACCTCGAGCCAGATGCCCTCGCGAATCTCGGCCCAGAACTCGGCGGGGATGCTCGAGGGCAACGGCACCAGGTTGCTGGGAAGCAGACCGAGGCGCAACGCAAACTCCCATAGCATCACCAGGCCGACGACGCCGGTGGCGCTGAGCAGGGTGCGTCGATGGCGGGGCAGGCGCATCAGCGTGCCTCGGCGCCGAGTTCCTGAATCACCGCGTCATACACCGAGGTGTCGAACAGCGCGTCGATATCGACCGGTTTCTTGAGGCTGCCGATGCGTTGCTGGAAGTCGGCCATGGTCCGCGTGGCGTCGACGATGGCGTGCGGGTCGGCGAGATAGTTGGACGACGGAGAGGTCAGCGCAGCCTTGACGGTATCCTCGCTGATCAGCCGCTTGCCGACGAACTCGCGCACGTAGGGCGCGGCTTCGTCGGGCCGTTCCTCGAGCATTCGAGTGGCGCGCACGTGCAGCGCAACCAGCTTGCGGATCGCCTCGGGGTGATCCTTCATGACCGATTCGCGCACCGCCAGCACCGCACCGGGCTGATGGGGCAGCATGTCGCTGCCGCGTGCCACCACCTTGGCGTCGGGATCACGCTGCTGGACCACGCTGAGGATCGGCTCGAGGGTCGAGGCGGCATCCACTGCGCCGGCGAGCAGCGACTGTTGGACGCGATCGGCGCCCATGGTGACGATATCGACCGCATCGGGGCTGACGCCGACCTGCTCCTGCAGCCAATAGCGCAGCACGGTGTAAGGTACCGAGCCGGCGGGGAAAGTGGCGATCTTGGGCTTGCGACCGTATTCCTCGGTGAAGCGGGCGATCGCCGCCGCCGGGTCGTTGCCGTCGAAGGCCTCGGCGAATTCGCCGCGGGCGATCAGACCGATCTGCTCCTCAATGCTGGCGGCCAGCACCTTGATCGGCACGCCGTTGGCACGGGCCACCATCGCCGGACCGATGCCGAAGTTCACCACGTCGAGCTTGCCCGAGGCCAGCGCCTGGACCATTGCCGGGCCGCTGGAGAAGCGTGTCAGCTCGAGATTCAGCCCCGCCTCGTCGGTCCAGCCAGCGCCCTTCATGACGAACAGCTGGGCCACCGGCAGGATCGGCATGTAGCCGACCTTGAGGGTGTCATCGTTCTCGGCCAACGCCAGGGACGGCAGCGTAACGGACAGCACAAGCGTGCAGAACAGACAAAGCAGGCGTCGCATAGCGATTTTCTCCGGAGGAATGGCGGGTCTGGAGGGTGACTATAGCGATTAGCCGGGAACGAGGAAAATTTCAATCCTGTTGATTTGTTATACTCTTATACACGCTTATTCTCTGTTTCCTGTTCTGCCAATGGCGCGTCGATTCGCCGGCGGACGGGTCGAGCATGCCGCCTGGCGGACACCGAATGGCTGACCGCGTTGCGAGAGGGAGAAGAGGGGCCCGGCCGGGAGGCCGGGACGTGGCTTACTTATCGAGCTTGACCATGCGCAGGTAGGGTTTCTTCTCGTCCCAGCCCTGTGGGAACAGCTCCTTGGCCTGCTCGTTGCTCACCGAAGGCACGATGATGCAGTCGTCGCCCTCGGTCCAGTTGACCGGCGTGGCGACCTTATGGCCGTCGGTCAGCTGCAGGCTGTCGATGACCCGCAGAATCTCGGCGAAGTTGCGCCCGGTGCTGGCCGGGTAGGTGATGGTCAGGCGGATCTTCTTGTTGGGGTCGATGATGAACACCGAACGCACCGTCAGGGTGTCGTTGGCGTTGGGGTGGATCATGTCGTAAAGGCCGCTGACCGAGCGGTCGGCATCGGCGAGCAGCGGGAAGTTCAGGGCGTGGCCCTGGGTTTCCTCGATGTCGCCGGCCCAGCTGCGGTGATCGTCGACCGGGTCCACCGACAGGCCGATGGCCTTGACGTTGCGCTTGTCGAACTCCGGCTTCAGGCGCGATACCTCACCGAGCTCGGTGGTGCAGACCGGGGTGAAATCCTTGGGGTGCGAAAACAGGATGACCCAGCTGTCGCCGGCCCATTCATGGAACTTGATCGGGCCTTCCGTGCTGTCCTGGGTGAAATCCGGGGCGGTATCGCCTAGATGCAGTGCCATGACGTGCTCCTTGAACATGACCAGTGAATGGCTTATTCGCTTTGCCGATATAAGCGCTTCGCTACTATGACATCGGGTCGGCCCTTGGGGGAAACAACCCTTGAGGCTATATAAATAGCCGGATGGTATGACTTAAGGCGCACCTGGCGTGACTCGCAGGACGATGCCGGCCGGCACGCCATTCAAGGTGGCAACGCGCTCAGGCGTTGCTCTGATTAAGCCTGTCCAGGCCTTCGAGCAGCCCGGCCATGTCGTCGGCGTGCTCCTCTTCCTGGGCGAGGATGTCTTCCATGATGCGCCGCGAGGTGGGATCGTTCTCGCCCAGGTAATTGACGATCTCGCGGTAACTGTCGATGGCGATGCGCTCGGCGATCAGGTCCTCCTTGATCATCTCCTTGAGCGAGTCGCCCTCGACATACTCGGCGTGCGCGCGGGTCTGGATGCCCTCCGGCGAAAAGTTGGGCGCGCCACCCAACTGGACGATGCGCGCGGCAAGCCAGTCGGCATGCTGCTGCTCTTGTTGGGCGTGTTCGAGGAACTCCTCGGCGGCGATATGCGCACTGAGCCCGTCGGCCATGTAGTAGTGGCGCTTGTAGCGCAGGTAGCAGACGATCTCGGTGGCCAGCGCCTCGTTGAGCAGGTTGATGACATTCTCGCGATCAGCGCGATAACCCTCAGTGACCGCGCCGCGCTCGATATGCTGGCGGGCGCGTTCGCGAATCGTCTTGATGTCGGTTAGAAACGGTTGGTCGGCCACGGTTGCTCTCCTTGTCGCGTCGGTGTGCCTGTGCCTATGCAGCGTAGAACATTCATCGCGAAGCGCGCGATGCCATGATGATTTTGCGCCTGGTTCGGTTCAAAGGTCGCCGGGTGGCGCGGAATCGATCAGGTTTTCCAGGTCGAGCATCTGGATGGCGCTGATGGCCGCCTCCAGCGCACCTTCGCTGCACAGGCCGGCGATTGCCGCTTCCTCATGGCCCGCCAGGGCGGCGGCGACGCAGGCGTCGCGTACGCGGGCGGCCAGTGCCAGGCGCTCGGCATCTTTCATTAGCTGTCCTCCAGATGCTCCTTGAGTACCCGGGCATTGTTGTGCTCGACATCGCGGGCGGCGAACAGCAGCGTCAGCCCGTGGCGGCGGGCATGCTCGCGAAGTCGCGCCAGCGTGTCGGCATCGCTCTCGCGCAACTCGCGGCGATAGGCGCGGTAGAATTCGTCCCAGCGCTCCCGGTCGTGGCCGTACCATTGACGCAATGACTTCGAAGGTGCCAGCTCGCGGCACCATTCGTCCAGTGCGGCATCGCGCTTGGCGACGCCCCGCGGCCACATCCCGTCGACGAGCACGCGGTAGCCGTCCGCGTCGTCAGCCGGGTCGTAGATTCGCTTCAGGCCTACGTTCATAAGCGCTCCTCATGGGTCGCCGTGCCCATCCTGCATCGCCGCCGGCGAGCGTGCTCGGTAGCAGGGTACGACACTCATCCTGACACTGAGGGCTAAACAGGACTTGCTGCCAGAGGGGGCGCGCGTTCAGCGCCTCCGATAGCCTAACTTGTTAGCCGAGATATCCTTGAGCCCGCCTGAGACGTATTTGTGCAGGACACTAGCGACTGATAAGGAAGCCCTTCCTCCAAGGCGCGGCGCTGGAGCGCTTCCAGATCACGGTTGGAAATGCGGATATTGATGCGTTTGTCTTTCTTGAAAGAGTCCTCGGCAGCGTTGGCAAGATGCTCTCGGCGCTCGTCGTTCAGCTCAGATTCGAACTCACCCGCCTCATAGGCTTCAAGCAGTTCCTGCGCTTCTCGATCTAATTTGGTTTTACTCATCAGATGACCCTTTAAATACAGTTCACTTCATCTCGAAGCCGCGCTCGATCAGGAACTCGCGCATGTGGGCGCGCAGCTTGGTGTCGAATAGCGGGGTGAGGTTGCGTGACCAGTTGGCGTCCTTCCTGCCGCTGGTCCTGTCGCGGTAGTAGCCGTGCATGGTGGCATCGAAGGCCTCGACGTCCTGGCGCGTATCGCGGTACCGATCTTCCATGAGGATCGCTTCGACCGGCAGGCGGGGTTTGACCTCGGGCTGCTGGTCCGGGTAGCCGAGGCACATGCCGAACACCGGGTAGACATGCTCGGGCAACTGGAGCAGGTCGCTCACGGCTTGGGGATCGTTGCGGATGCCACCGATGTAGCAGATGCCCAGCCCTTCGGATTCGGCGGCGATCGCCACGTTCTGCGCCATCAGCGCGGTATCCACGCTGGCCACGAGCAGTTGCTCGGTCATCCCGCGCACCACTTGGGCGCCGGTGCGCTCGGCGGCGTCGGTGGGGCGTTTCATGTCGGCACAGAACACCAGGAAATCGGAGCAGCTGGCGATGTAGCCCTGGCTGCCGGCCAGTTCGGCGATCTTCTCGCGGTTCGCCGGGGTCTTGACGTGAATGACGCTGTAGGCCTGAACGTGGCTGGAGGTCGCGGCGCCCTGGCCGGCGCGGATCAGGTCCAGCAATAGTTCATGGGGAATCTTGCGCTCGGTGAACTTGCGGATCGAGCGGTGGGAAGTCAGCAATTCAATGACGTCGTTCATGCGGCCTCGCTTGGGGAGCATCGTTAGTGTCCTAAACAGGATACCGCAATGTGATGCCAGCGCTCAGGGCGCCGGGCCGGCCGCGCCCAGGTAACGCTCGCGCCAGTAGTCGATGGAAAGCGAGGTGACGGTGACCGTGCGTCCGCTGCCCGGAGCATGGATCATCCGCTGATCGCCCATGTAGATGCCGACATGGGTCGCCTTCGAGCCGGTGCCGAAGAACATCAGGTCGCCGGGGCGCGCGCGCTTGCGTTGCGGGAGTTGCCGACGCTGCTGCTCGGCGGTTCGCGGCACCGCGATGCCGGCGGCCCCGTAGGTCATCTGTACCAGGCCCGAGCAGTCCACGCCACTCGGCGAGGCGCCGCCATAGCGATACGGCAGCCCCAGGGCCTGACGAGCGTTGGCCAGGATCATCGCCCGCTCGATGGACAGCGAGTCCGCCGGGGTATCGTCGGAATCGGCCATCTGCATCTGTGGGCCGGCGCAGCCGGCCAACGACAGGTACGTCAGGATCAGCAGCAGCGGGGATAACCAGCGCCGCGTATCACTGCGAATCATATGATCTTCCTGGCTCGGTGCGTTAGTGCACAACATAACGTTTGACGCGCACGGCGGCTATTGCTGGGCGGCGACTTCCATTGTGCGGCGACTTCCATTGTGCGGCGACTTCCATTGTGCGGCGACTTCCGTGACATCGAGGCGTCGTGGCAGTTGGTCCGGCGGCGGTTGAAAATCGACAACGGAGAGTCAACGGCGCAAAGAATAAAACAATGTTATTATTGCACCGATATACAATAAACTCTGCTTAAGGAGGCTGCTCATGTCCCTATCCCATCGTACCAGCGGGCTGATTGCCGGTGTCCTGGCCAGCGCATCGCTGAGCCTGTCCGGTAACGTATTCGCGCAGGAAGATCCCGCCATTACCTTTTCCGCACCGCCCTGGCCCGGGGTGACCATGAAGACCGAGATCGCCTCGCAGCTGTTCGAGGCGCTGGGCTATCAGCCGAGCACCAAGCAGCTCGGCGCCCAGATCTCCTACGAAGCGCTCAACCTCGGCGAAATCGATGCCTTCTTCGGCGCCTGGTTGCCGGCCCAACAGGGCATGTACGACACCGTCAATGCCAAGGGCAGCCTGGTCGATCTGGGCAACAACGTCGACGGCGCGCGGATGGGTTTCGCGGTGCCCCGCTACGTCGCCGAGGCCGGCGTGAGTTCGGCGCGTGACATCGACAAGCCGGAGTTCGCCGAGAAGTTCGGCCGCGAGATGTTCTCCATCGAGCCCGGCTCGGCGACCAGCGACATCCTCAACGGCGCGGTCGCGGACGATACCTACGGCATGGGCGACTGGAACCTGCGTGAAGCCTCCACGCCGGCGATGCTCAGTGCGGTGGACAATGCGACCAGCAATAACGAGTGGATACTGTTCTACGGCTGGACACCGCACTGGATGAACATCGAATACGACATCGTCTATCTTGACGACCCTGAGAACCTGTTCGGCCCTGGCGGCGGCAGCAGCGACGTGCGCACCCTGCTCAACAGCGATTTTGCCGACAGCCACCCCAACGCCAGGAAGCTGCTCGATCAGATGGTCTTCAGCGCCGACGACCAGAGTCAGCTGATCCTCGACTTCAGCTACAAGGAGCGCGATGCCGACAAGGTTGCCGTGGAGTGGATGCAGAACAACGCCGACAAGCTCAAGGCTTACCTCGACGGCGTGACCACGCGGGACGGCGAGCCCGCCTGGCCGGTGGTTCAGAAGGCGTTCGACCTGAAATCCTGAGCGCTTGACTGAAAGCGCTTCGCGACACCGACGCGCCCCCGCCCAGCCTCGACCGGCTGGGCGGGGGCGCGTCGTTTTACCGAGCTACACGCCGGTGTTGGCCATCAACGCCGGTTCGATGATCTCGATCCAGTAGCCGTCCGGGTCCTTGATGAAGGCGACGTTCTGCAGCTTGCCCTGCTCGGGGCGCTTGACGTACTCCACGCCGTTCTCGTCCAGCCAGTCCACCGCGCCTGGCCGTCGCCGATCAGTAGCCGGTCATCTCCAGATAGCCCACGCCGGCGTGGCTGCCTGAGACCGAGACCATGCCCTCCCAGTAGGCGAACGAGGTGTCCATCCATTGGTCGGGATTCACTGCGCGCACCGTGACGTCGACGCCACGACCGGGCACCTCGAGGCGCCAGACGGTGGGCAGCCGGCGCCCGGCGACCTCGCGGGTCGCCTGCGGCGTCAGGCGCAGCGTGTCTGCGCCGAGCGGTGTGACGCGACCATCGGCGCTGATCCAGCTGCCGGACAGATAATCGCCGCCGCCCTCACCGGCGCCGCGCAGCCGGAATGCCATCAGCTTGGCGCCGCCGTCGAGATGCAGCGAGAACCAGTCCCAGCCCTGCTGGCCGGGGCCCAGCAGCTGGCTGCTCCATTCGCGATCCAGCCAGGCGCGGCCGCTCACCGTGATCGGCTCGCCCTTCACCTCAAGCGTGCCGCTGACCCGGTAGAACGGTTGGCTGTAATAGATCGAGCCCTGACCGTCGGCGGATTTCTGGCTGAAGCCGGCAGCGCCGTGTGCCACCAGCGGGCCCTGGGCATCGAGCGCCAGATCGTAGGCGAAGTTCTCGCCGGCGGCGCGCACCCGTAGCTGATCGAGCGCGGCGCCCGTCGAGGCGTCGTCGCTCGCGGCATCCGCCGGCGCGGCGAGCGTCCAGTCGTCCAGCCAGGCGGCGAACGGGGCGGTCTCGACGCCGGCCTGGCCGCGGGTGTCGTCCAGCGACATGCCACGCGCGAAGCGCTCGGCTTCGAAGTGCTGGCGGGACGTGGAGAGCGCGGCGTGGGCCATCCACAGCTGGCGACTCGCCCAGGGCGAGTCGGCGTTGGGGAAGTCGACGGCGCCGGGCGGCGCCAGCGCCTGGCGAAACAGCGTCC
The DNA here is from genome assembly GCF_021151495.1 of Halomonas sp. IOP_31. Taxonomy (NCBI): domain Bacteria; kingdom Pseudomonadati; phylum Pseudomonadota; class Gammaproteobacteria; order Oceanospirillales; family Halomonadaceae; genus Halomonas; species Halomonas sp. IOP_31. Next base: position 46,959 of record NZ_JAIRBP010000024.1, read on the forward strand.
ATTGCACGCCGAATGGCCGGCCGTCGTCGCTCTCGAGATTGGCGGTCAGATACCACCACTCGATGCGATAGTCGGGGTGGGTGCCGTGATCGGCGGGAAAGTCGAGCGTGATCCCCGGGCGCGCCTCGGCGAAGCCCGCCGCCGCTGGGTCACCGAGCCCGGCGTAGCCGCTCGAAGCGGGAGAATCCTGTGTCGTCCACGGTCGCCAGGCGGCGACGCTGGCGACCAGCACGACCGCCAGCAGCGCCCCGAAGAGTATCCATTGTCGCCGGGTCATGTCGCCGCGAACTCCTCGAGCAGTTGGCGGGGCGGGCTGCGCCATAGCCGCCGCGCCGGCAAAAGCGCCGCGCTGGCGGCGACCAGCACCGCCAACGCCAGGGTGATGGCCATTTCGTCGGGAAAAAGATGCAGCGGCAGGCGCCAGCCGAACGCCGCGACGTTGATCACCGCGACCAGCGCCCAGGCCAGGGCGATGCCCAGCGGCAGCGCCACCAGTGCGGTGGCCAGTGCCGCGCCGACCAGCTGGCCGAGCTGCACCGCGACCAGCCGCGAGCGCGGCACGCCGAGCGCCCAGAGCGGCGCGAGCTGGGCGCGCCGCACGCCGGCCTGGGCCAGCAGCGTGGTCAGCAGGGCCAGCGCCGCGACTGCCAGGGTCAGCGCGTTGAGCGCGCGGGTGATGGCGAAGGTGCGCTCGAAGACTGCCTTCGAGGTGGCCTTGAGCCGGCGCTGGTCGGTGAGTACCTCGCCGGAAATCGCCAGCTCCTCGGTGAGCCCGCTGCGCAGCCGCTCAAGCGCGGCATCGCGGGCCGCGCCGCTCGCGCTGCCCGCGGCGAGCACCACGCCCAGGCTGCCCGGCGGCGCGTCGAACTCGCGAGCCAGCCGCGCGGTGGGCATGACGATCTCGCCATGCGGATTGCCGTAGTCGGGGTAGATCGCGGCGATGGTCAGGCGGCGTTCGCGCCGGTCGGAGCCGCGCAGGGTCAGCGTTTCGCCGGCGTGTAAGCCGCGACGCCGGGCGAGCTGTTCGTTGATGAATACCGCGCCCTCGCGCAACGCCTGCCAGGCCGCCTCGCGGCCGGCGACACTGGATAGCAGCGGCCACTGGCGGGTCAGCGCCGGCGCCGGGTGGATGCCGAACAGCGCCACCGGCACGGCGCGTTCAGGCGTAGTGGCTGCTGTGCCGAGCACTAGCGTGGCCTGGGCCTGGCGCGCCGGCAGCAGCGTGGCGACTTCGGGCTGTGCGGCCAGCCAGTCGCGGAGCCTGGCGTAGTCGCCCTCCTCGGGGTGGACGTAAATATCGGCGAGCAGGCGTTGGTCGAGCCAATCGAGGAAAGTCAGCCGAAAGCCGCCGACCATGCTGCTCACCCCCAGGTTGGCGGCCAGCGCCAGCAGCAGCGCCATCATCGCCAGTTGCAGGCGCGGCAACTGGAGCTGCAGGTCGGCCACCGCCCACTGCCACAGCGGCCGGCGGCGCAGCGCGCGGCTGGCGAGCTGCAGCGCCATGGCGAGCAGCGCCGGCAGCCACAGCGCCACGCCGAGCAGCGCCGCGGTGACCATCGCGAAGCCGGCGATCAGCGTCGTCCGGCCGCCTTGAGCGAGCGGCGCACCGCCCGAGGCACTCAGCCATAGGCCGAGACCCAGCGCGCCGATCAGCAGCCCGCTGCCGGCCAGCGCCTGGCGTCGCCATTGCCGGCCCAGCCGCGCGCGCCAGGCCTGGGCCTGGCCCAGCGTCAGCACCTCGAGCCGGGCGACTCGCCACAGCACGCCGGAACCGGCGGTGGCCAGCCCGCCGAGGGTGATCGCCAAGCTGCCCAGCCAGTAGTACCAGGGCAGCGCAAGTTGGCCGCTCACCCGGCTGTCGTAGAGCGCGTCGAGGCTGGCGGCGACGTCCGGCAGCAGCCAGCGGGCCAGCGCCACGCCGCTGAGTATGCCGGCGAGCGCGCCGATCAGGCCGATCGCCAGCAATTCAATGATCAGCGCGCCGACCAGGGTGCGTGCCGGCACGCCCAGCGCGCGCAGCGTGCGCATCAGCCCCAGGCGCTGCTCGAGCGCCAGGCCCAGCGCGGCATGGACGATAAACAGCCCCACCACCAGCGCCAGCAGGCCCATCGCGGTGAGGTTGAGATGAAAGCTGTCGGCGAGCTGACCGGGCGAGGCCAGCTGGCGGGCGGAGATACGCACCAGATGCTCGGGCAGTATGAGCGTCGCCGACGGGGCGACGACCAGCCGGGTCAGTCGCCGGTCGAGCCCCAGCAGCGACTGGGCCACGCCGATGTCGCTGACCAGGGTGGCTGGCGGCAGGCTGGGGTCGTTTTCCACCGGTGGCAACCGCGGGTCGGCGCGGGCGGCGGCGGCGACATCCGGCGCGGCGCGCAGCCGGTGCGGCGGCAGCAACCAGTCGCGCAGCGCCGCGGCGCTGCTTTGCCGGCGCGCCAGGCTCGAGTCGCCGGGCAGGGTCAGCGGGTCGATGCCTAGTAGCCTGACCGTCGTGGCGGTGCCATCCGCGCCGTCGGTCAGGCGCAGTTGGCCCTCGGCCAGCGGCGAGACCGGCGCGCCGGCGCGGCGCAGCGTCAGGTAATCGTCGAGGGTCAGCGCTTCGCCGTCGCGGCGCTCGATACGATCGAGCTGACTCGTGAACAGCGCCTCGGCGCGGGCGTAGCTGTCGCGGGCCGAGGCGTTGATCGCCTGCACGCCGCTCCACAGCGCGCTGGCGACCCACAGTCCGAGCAGCAGCATGGCGAGCTGGCCGGGATGACGGCGGTAGTGCGAGAGCAGCGTGGCTAACGTGGTGACGAACACGCTGGTGGCGAACACCCCGCGGGCATGAGCGGTGGGCGCGCTCATGATTCGTCGCGGGCCAGCCGACCGCGCTGCAAGTGCACGCAGCGGTCGAGCGGCGCGGCGACCCGCGCGCTATGGGTGACCATCAGCAGCGCGCAGCCGCTCTCGGCGATCAGCGTCTGCAGCAACGCCAGCACGTCGTCGGCGGCGGCCTCGTCGAGGTTGCCGGTGGGCTCGTCGGCGAGCAGCAGATCGGGGCGTGCGGCCAGTGCGCGGCCGATCGCCAGGCGTTGCTGCTGGCCACCGGAGAGTTGCTCGGGGTAGCGCCCTTCGAGATCGGCGAGCCCCAGCCGGGCTAGCAGGTGCTGCGTCCAGGCCGGGTCCTCGCGCTTGGCGAGGCGCGCCTGCAACGTCAGGTTGTCGGCCACCGACAGGCTGGGCACCAGATGGAATTGTTGGAAGACCAGCCCCAGGCGCTGGCGGCGCAGCGCGCTGCGCCGGGTCTCGTCGAGCGCCGAGAGGCGCTCGCCGCCCAACAGGATTTCGCCGCGATCGGGCACGTCGAGCCCGGCGGCGAGATGCAAAAGGGTCGACTTGCCGCTGCCCGACTCGCCCATTAGCGCGAGGCTTTCGCCGCGAGTGAGGCGCAGGTCGACGCCATCGAGCACGTAAAGCGGGCCTTGCGGGGTCGGGTAGCTCTTGGTGACGTCGGTCAGTTGCAGCATGGCGGTGTCTTGTCGGCGCGTGTCTCCGCACATTAGCAAAGGCTATGGATTAGCGCGTGCGGCGATCGTCTATTGCGAGTTGGCTTCAGAATTCCCGCTGCAGGCTCTCCGGCGTGGTGAGGATGTCCGTCAGCCATTTTAGCACCTTGTCCACGGCCGGGCGGTCACTGGCATGACGAGCACGGTAGACCGACATGCCCGTCGGCATGTCGACACTCTCGACCACCGGGCGCACCAGCTCGCCACGCCGGACGAGCTGGCCGATCCCGCCGTAGCCGAGACAGATGCCCTGGCCGGTCATTGCCGCCTGCAGCATGACCGGGTAGCTGTTGAACACCGTGCCGCTGTGTGGCGGCGGGGGCGGTCGTGGGCAGCCGACCCGTTCGAACCAGGCCCGCCAGTCCATCCATTGGTCGCCGCCGGTTTCCCGGTAATGCAGCAGCGGGCGCGCCAGAAGCGACTCGAGCGTCCAGGCGTGCGGCTCGGTCAGTGCCGGGCTGCAAACCGGAAAGACCTCATCGCGCACCGACAGCGTCGGGGCCAGCAGTCCGCTGGGGCGATCGGTGCACTGCATCGCCAGGTCGAAGGGCTCCATGGCCTGGACCAAGGGCTGGCTCGAGGCGTTGATGCGCACCGAAATCTCGGGATGACGGCGATTGAAGTCGCCCAGGCGGGGAATCAGCCAATACATCGCGACATAGAGTTCGGCGAACAGCACCACTTCGTGTGCGGGCTGGCGATGGCGCAGACGCTCGGCACCACCGGCGATCTCGTCGAGGCCGCCGCGCACGGCCTCGGCGAACTCGCGCCCCGCCTCGGTCAACACGACCTGCCGATGGCGGCGTTCGAACAGCGTCTTCCCGAGCGCCTCTTCCATCGCGCGGATGCGACGGCTGATGGCCGCCTGGGTGAGGTTCAGCTCCTGGGCGGCGCGCAAGAAACTCTGGTGGCGGGCAGCCGCCTCGAAAGGCAGCAGGCTGGAAAGGGGCGGTAGCGCCTGGCGCAGTCGGCTCATGGCTGGCTTGATCTCCAGTAAAGCGAAGCGACTCGAAAGTCGTGTGAGGCAAGACCTCTATCCAGTCACACTTTACGCCAGCTATCGCAACCAGGGGAGGTCCGATGAGCTACCCGGCCACCGTTAGAGCCGTTGAGGCCCGCGCCGTCGCCGCCATCGTGATCGCTTCGCTGACGATCGCGTTGCATGACGCCTTGGTCAAGCGAATCAACGACGAACTCGGCATCTGGCAGCTGTATCTGCTGCGGGCGCTGTTCGCACTGCCGCTATTGACCGCACTGATGCGCATGCGCGGCGTTTCGCTGCGCCCCCGCCGCGCCGGCTGGGTGGCATTGCGTAGCCTGCTGATGGTGACGATGTGGGGGTTTTTCTATGCCGCCCTGGCACAGCTGAGCCTGCCGGTAGTGGCCGCCACCGCTTATACCTTCCCGCTGTTGCTGGCGCTGATGGCGGCGTGGCTGCCCGAGGAGCATCTCGACGCTCGACGGCTGCTCGCGGTGATCGTCGGCTTTATCGGCGTGCTGCTGATGCTGCGGCCGGGGCCGGAGGGCTTGTCGCCGTGGAGCCTGCTGCCGCTGGGGAGCGCGCTGTGCTATGCCCTGGCGGCACTGGTGACGCGCTATCGCTGCGTGGACGAACCGCCGCTGGTGATGTCGCTGGGGCTGAATCTGGGCTTCGTCGTGGCCGGGGTCCTGGGGCTGGCGGTAGTGGCCGGGATCGATGCGCAAAGCGTAACCGCCCAGCCTTTCATTCTCAGCGGCTGGCAGCCGGTAGGGGCCGGGCTGTGGAGCTTGATGGCGCTGCTGGGCGTGCTAATCGTCACCGCCAGTTCGCTGACGGCGCAGGCATTCCAGCAGGGCCGGCCGACCCTGATCGCCACCTGCGATTACAGCTATCTGCCGTTCGCGGCGCTGTGCAGCGGGGTGCTGGTGGGCGAGTGGCCCGGCCCGGCGACGCTCGCCGGCATGGCGCTGATCATCGGAGCCGGGATCTTGGCGATACATGCCCGGAAAGGGGAACGGCCCGAGTGAAGACCCGGGCGCCCCGCGCGACGCGTGCGGCGATCGTCTATTGCGATGCGGCGTCGCCGCTCAGGCCGTCGTGTATGGTCTGCGCGTTGTGGCGCATCATGCCGACGTAGCTGCCGGCCTCGCCGTCGCTGGCCAGCGCCCCGGAGTAGAGCGTTCCGGCGACCGGCAGGTCGGCTTCCTCGGCGAGCTGGCGGATCAGTGCGGGGCTGGTAATGTTCTCGTAGAACAGCGCCGGTACCTGGTTGTCCTCGATGAAGTCGACCAGACGCGCCAGCTCGGCGGCGGCCGGTTCGGCGGCGGTGTTGAGCCCCACCGGCGACAGGAAGCGCACGTCGTAGGCCGCGCCGAAGTACGCGAAGGTGTCATGGCCGCTGACCACGGTACGCTGCTCGGCGGGGATGGCGCTCATCAGCTCGCGAATCTCTGAGTCCAGGGCGTCGAGCGCTTCCAGGTAGCGCTGGGCGGCGGTGCGGTAATCCTCGGCGTGCTGCGGGTCGACCTCGGTCAGGCCATCGCGGATATTGACGACATACTGCTCGGCGCGCGCCACGTCCAGCCAGGCGTGGGGGTCGAGCTCGCCCTGGCCGTGATCACGGTCGGCGCCGCTGAAGGCCAGCGGCTCGATGCCGTCGGTGGCGGTCACCGTGACGCCCTGGTAGTTGCCGGCGTCGAGCAAGCGGTTCATCCAGCCCTCGAACTGCAGGCCGTTGAAGACCACCAGGTCGGCCTCGGCGAGTTTGCGGGCGTCGGCCGGGCTGGGGCTGTAGACGTGACTGTCGCTGTCGGGGCCGACCAGCGAGGTGACCGTGACGTGCTCGCCGCCGACCTGCTCGACCATGTCGGCGAGCACGCTGAAACTGGTGACCACGTTCAGCGACTCGCGGGCCTGGGCACTGCCGGCGGCGCCCAGCGCGAGGGCGCCGCAAATCAGGCCGGAAAGGAGTCGGTGATGCATGACGGTTGTTCCTCGTGATTGCAGGGCAAAACGGTATCGATCAGCGCGTCGAGGCGCTCTCTCGACCAGCACTCTCTCGACCAGCACTCTCTCGATCAGCGCTCTCGCCGTCGGCGCTTTCCAGCGGCGTCGCGGTGCGTCGCCAGCGCGCCAACAGGCTGTGATAGCGGCCGCCCAGCGCGGAAAGGAGGTACACGGCGCCGGCCAGCAGGATGATGCTCGGCCCCGAGGGCAGGCTGAAGTGATACGACAGCAGCAGCCCGCCGGTACTGGCGAACAGCGCGATCAGCACGGCCAGGCCGATCAGCCCCTCGAGGCGCTTCGACCAGAAGCGCGCGGCGGTCGCCGGCAGCATCATCAGGCCCACCGCCATCAGCGTGCCCAGGGTCTGGAAGCCGGCGGTCAGATTGAGCACCACCAGGCCCAGGAACACGCCCTGGATCAGCCCGCTGCGCACGCCCTGGCCGCGCAGGAACAGCGGGTCGAGGCACTCGACGACCAGCGCGCGGAAGCTCAGCGCGAGAACCACCACGGTGACGCTGCACACCGCGGCGATCAGCCACAGCGCGGTAGTGTCGACGGCCAGGATCGAGCCGAACAGCACGTGGGTCAGGTCGACGCTGCTGCCGCCCAGCGAGACGAGCATCACCCCGGCGGCCAGCGAGATCAGATAGAAGCTGGCCATCGCCGCGTCCTCGCGGTGACCGGTGAGCTGCGAGACGCCGCCCGCCAGCCCGGCGACCACCAGCCCCGAGAGGATGCCGCCGAGGCTCATCGCCGGCAGCGAGAAGCCGCCGAGCAGAAAGCCCAGCGCCACGCCGGGCAGGATGGCGTGGGCCATGGCGTCGCCGATCAGGCTCATGCCGCGCAGCATCAAAAACACCCCCAGCGGCGGCGCGGCCAGCGACAGCGCCAGCCCGGCGATCAGCGCGCGGCGCATGAAGCCGTAATCGTTGAGCGGGGCGAGCAGCAAGCTGTTGAGCGTGTCGATCATCGGGCGGCCCCCGGCGTTTTCAATCCCGATACGTTCAATGGCAGACGCGACGCGCGGGCACTGTCGGCATCGACGCCCGCGTCGATGCCGTAGTCGGCGAGCAGTTCGCGGGGCTCGCGCCAATGACCGTGGCCGCCGGCCAGTTGCAGCACGCAGCCGGCCAGCGCGGCGAGTTGGTCAAGATCGTGAAGCACGACGATGAGGGTGGTGCCCTGGGCGGCCATCTCGCGCAGCACCTCGGCGATCACCCCGACGGTCTCGCTGTCGACGTTGGCGAACGGCTCGTCGAGCAGCAGCAGTTCGGCCTCCTGCATCAGCGTGCGGCCCAGCAACGCGCGCTGACGCTGGCCGCCGGAGAGCTCGCCGAGCGGACGGTGGGCGAGTCGCGAGATGCCCAGACGCTGCATGACCGTGCGGGCCTGGCGGTAGTGCGCCGGGTTGTAGCCCTTGAAGGCGCCGCGCACCGGCCAGCAACCGGTCATCACCAGCTCCTCGACGCTCATCGGAAAGCTCAGGTCCAGCGCCAGCTGCTGGGGCAGCCAGGCGCGCCGTTCACGCGGTACCTGACAGTCGATGCGCCCGGCCACCGGTGGCAGCACGCCCATGATCGCCTGGATCAGGGTGCTCTTGCCGGCGCCGTTGGCGCCGATCAACGCGGTGATGGCGGCGTCGGGGAAGGCGCCGTCGAGGTGTTCGATCACGCTGCGCCCGCCCTGGGCGAGTTGCAGGTCGTCGAGTCGCAGACGCGCCATCAGCCGAGCGCTCCGTTGGCCCAGGCCACCGCCAGCCACAACAGCGCCAGCGGGGCGAGCGCCATCGTGAGCCGGCGGCGCGCCGAGAGCGACATCAGCGAGAAATGACAGGGCCCATCGGGCTGGTGACGGTGTCGGTGTGCCATGCGAATACGTTCTTGGGTCGAATCAGTGGAAAAATCTGGAAAGGTTATAACATAACAAAACGCGCGCTGGCCAGCCGTACTCGCACAGCGGCTGGGCGGGCTCAGTAGCGGATGTTCACCCCGACCCGGTTGGGCGTGAGCACCCAGGCGTATTGATAATCGAGGCGATTGTCGCCCAGCGACAGCGTGGCGGGCTGGAAGCGGTTGAGCGCGGCGCCGGCCTCTCAGTACTACGGCTTAACCTGTCTTCAATCAGGCCGATTACGTACAGTATCAGCACGACGATCACCGCCAGTGCAACGGCCAGGACATGCATGCCAAGGCCCGCCACGATGCCGAGTCCGGCCGTAAACAAGACTGACGCCGCTGTCGTCGAGGGCTTCACGCAGCAACGCGTCGCTGTCGCTGATGGTGCGCTGGCCGCACAGCTCGACACCGACAGCGGCGTTGCGAAACGGAATCCAAGGGAATACGCTTTCACCTATAGCGGATGGTCTTCTGAAATAGCGGATGGTCTTCTGAAGTCAGGTTCTTGGTGGAACGTACTGACTTTCCAAGAGAATGCCATCCGCTATCTGCGTTTTCAGGTCGGTCTTATGGATAAGGCGGATAATGTCACTATGTCGAAAGCAAATGCGTCATCATCCGGTATACAAACAGGACAAGTTCTGCCGATAGCCATCGCTGTAGCGCTGTTGCTGCCGGCGCTGGCGCTGCTGTTGCTCGGCTTTGAGCCGGCTCCTCTTTTACGGCTCTTCGTCGTTGGGTGTGGAATTCGTCCCTTGAACTGGGCCAGGATATGACCTCCACATGGACAGGAGGCAGGACATGAACAGTACGCAGATTCTGACCCTTGGCCTGGGCCTTGAAG